>JASHVX010000156.1 GCA_030044375.1 Nitrososphaerales archaeon
CCCCTCGGTCGCGAACTTCGCGGACTTTACGGGCATCCCTTGCGGCCCCCCCTACAGAGCCACAGGCTCACAAACGGAGGGTTCCCTCCTCTTCGACTATGGCGGCTACACCGTCAATGGAACCTACCACTTTGGCCGCTTCCTGCTTCCTTCTCCTATCCAATTCTCGGAGCCTTTGCAAAGAGGCTCCCCGCGGCGTTGACTGCTCGGCGTGGGCTCCGTCAGTGATCCTGCCTATGGAAGCGCCCTGACCTGCGCCCTCGTCCAGAGGAGCCCCGGCCAAGTCGTTAGGGATAATAACGACCCGAGATTCTCGGAGTTTGGCTGATGAAGTTTCTTTTCGTTACCGAAGAGAGCCTATCAGCCGACCTTGCCTGGCAGTTGAAGAAGGAGGGCCACGACGTCAAGATGTTCTGCAGGGGCCAAGGGGAGAAGGACGTGGGAGTGGGCTTCTTCGAGAAGGTAGACGAATGGGAGCCACTAAAGGAGTGGGCAGACGCGATCGTCTTCGACGACATCGGGTTCGGCCCGAAGGCCGAGCAGCTTAGGAGCGAAGGAAAGCCGGTCGTCGGCGGGTCACCGTACACGGACAAGCTCGAGCTCGACAGGGAGTTCGGGCAGTCAGAGCTCAACCTGGCCGGGGTGGACATCCTCCCTAGCTGGAACTTCACCTCGTTCGACACGGCGATCGAGTTCGTCAAGGCCAACCCCGACCGCTACGTCCTCAAGCCGAGCGGCAAGGCGCAGAACGAGAAGGAACTGCTCTTCATAGGGCAGGAGGCGGACGGAAAGGACGTCCTCCAGGTATTGGAGCACTACAAGGCGAACTGGTCGAAGAAGATCAAGGAGTTCCTGATCCAGAAGTACGCCGACGGGGTAGAGATAGCCGTAGGCGCGTTCTTCAACGGGAAGGACTTCGTCCTGCCGATATGCGTCAACTTCGAGCACAAGAGGCTCTTTCCCAACGAGCTGGGGCCGAGCACGGGCGAGATGGGCACCGCGATGTACTTCTCGAAGACCAGCCCAGTCTTCGACCGCACTCTCTCCAAGATGAAGGACAAGCTGACAGCCAGCAAGTACGTCGGCTACATCGACATCAACTGCATAGTCAACGGCAAAGGGATATGGCCGCTCGAATGGACGTGCCGCTTCGGATATCCTACGATAAGCATCCAGATGGAGGGGATAACGAGCGACTGGGGGACGTTCCTTCTCCAGCTGGCGAGGGGCGAAGAGGCACAGCTGAGGACGAAGAAGGGATACCAGGTAGGGGTCGTCGTGACAATCCCGCCCTGGCCCTTTGAGGACGACAAGGCGTTCAAGAAGTACTCCGAGGGCGCGACCATACTGTTCAGGCGACAGTCGCTCGACGGCATACACATCGGCGAGGTCAAGCTGGAGGAAGGAGACTGGCACATCGCCGGGAACTCGGGATACGCCCTGGTCGTCACAGGGTCTGGAGGGACGATGTCTGACGCGATCGACAAGGCCTACCAGAACGTCAAGAACGTGATGATACCGAACATGTTCTACCGGAACGACATAGGGCACAGGTGGACGAGGGAGAGCGACGTGTTGCTGAGCTGGGGCTACATATAGTCGCGCCGGTTCGCTACGGGCCGGAGGCGCGAGCGTCCTGGGCTGTGTCCGCTCCTGCAGGCCCTGCCGCCTCGGAGTCCGACTCGACGTCGTCGTATGACGGGTCTACGTTCCCATCGGGCCAGGACCACTGGTCGTGGCGCAGCAGGCGAATCACATAGTACGCAACGAGCGCGATGATCGCCACCTGCATGGAAGAGCCTCCGACGAAGACCAGCGACGGCAGCACCTCTCCTTGAGCGATGAACTGCCAGTGAGTTGACTGCGGCAGGGAGGACGCGAGCGCCAGGGCCGCGAGCGCTGAGCCGAAGTAGTACGAGACGCGGGGCCTCAGGAAGGTCAGCAGGCCGTCGACCACGAACAGCGCCCACCCCGCGGTGATGAAGTCGAAGACTGCGGGAGGCAGGAGGGGCTGGACCTCCAACAAGAAGCCGGCGCCCAGGGCCACGGACGCCAGGATGAGGCACTGTATCCACCGACCGAGGGTCGGGAGGCTTACCATTGTCCCGCACCCGCTCCAGAATTATTTGAGAATATGGTCGCGCACGGCAGCCTGCCGCTCGCTCCCTGTCAAGCCTCGGATACTTTGCGCAGCGAGTCCCCGTGTGAGGCTGTGACGCGTGACTGCCTGGAGGACAGGAGGCGCTTCATCTTGGGACCAAGAGAGTCGAAGACCTCTGCGATGTTGTACCCTGTCTCGCTGAAGGCGTGGCGCTCCTTCGGCGTGTAGATCTCCACTGACACCTCGTAGCGGGCGTGCTCCTTCGACGCCTTCTTCGACTTGACGACGGCGCGCACCTCCTCGACGAAGGGATAGACCTTGCAGAGCTCTTCTGACAGCCTCTCGAACTTCGTTCTGGCCTCGCCGGCCTCCAAGGGCTCGTCCGGCAGGCCGACGATGTAGTAGGGCGGCCTCTTTCTCTTACTTTCATCCATCGCAGGTCTGGCACGTCCCCGCCCCGCCGGAGTTATGAGCGTTGCGCCGAAATCACCAGGCCGTGCCCACGTCTCTCGCGGCTCGTGGTCGACCTGTCCGTGGACTTCCGGCTCCGCAGGGGCATGCCTGGCCGGCCCTCCGGGCCCGGCCTATCTGCCGGTCTCGGTCACGCGGGGACGCCCAGGATGGCGGGCAGCTCACTGAGTGAGGATATTACGAAGTCGGCGCCCTCGTCCTTCAGCCGCGACTCGCTGTAGCGCTCCGAGGTCAGGCCCACGACCCTTACCCCTGCGCGCTTCCCTGCGGTCACGTCGAACCTGGAGTCGCCGACGTACCATACGCCGTCCTTCGCCAGGCCGAGCATGGAAATGCAGCGCAGCAGCCCGTCAGGCGAAGGCTTCATGGCGGGGACGTCGTCCCTGCAGAGGACGACCTCGAACCTGTCCCTCAGGGCCGCCCGCCTGAGGACCTCCTCCGTGACCTTCCTGCCGCTGTTTGTGACCACCGCGAGCCGGACCCCGGCCGACTTCAGGCGGTCTAAGGTCTCGACAGCCCCGGGAAGAGGTACGGCGCCTCCCACGGCCTTGAACTCCAGCTCGTCCAACACCGAGTAGAGCCGATCCCTCACCTCCTCGTAGGAGGCGGCGACCTCGCCCGACTCCGACTGGAGCCTCGCCGAGTCCATCATCGCCTGGGTCGGAGGACCCATGTCGAGCCGGAGCGTGTCGAACCCGAAACGCCGGAGCTCTGCAGTCAGCGCCTTCCTGGTCTCTTCCCGGTCGAAGGTGGTTGCGACCAAGGTGCCGTCGAGGTCGAAGACGACGGCCACAGCGACCACGCACTATATCTTCTTCTTGGAGAAGAGGATCAGAATCGCTATGCCGGCGATCCCAATGGCCACGACGAGGATGGCTATCGCCTGCAGCATGTCGCCGCTGGTCTGAAGAGCCGGAGGCGGAATCTGCAAGCGGGCGTTTCACGGCCAGAGGTTCTTATTTATCCCTTGCCAGGGTTGAGCGTGCTCGGAACGCGAGCCGGCCGGACCTCCTGACTTGAACCGCATCACGTGCTTCGGCGGGGTCGGAGAGATAGGCGGCAACAAGTTCCTCCTGGAGGACCGAGGCACGAAGGTGCTTCTCGACTTCGGGAAGGGGTTCTCTGACGGGTCCGACTTCTTCGACAGGGGGATCCAGCCGAGGCAGGTGAACGGAGCCGGCGACCTCTTCGAGTTCGACCTTCTGCCACAGATCCCCGGCCTGTACTCCGAGGAAGCGCTACAGAACACGGCGCTGAAGCACTCGGCTCCGGAGGTGGACGCCGTGGTCATCTCGCACTTTCACTCCGACCACACCGGGCGCGTCGAATACGTCGACCCCTCGATACCGGTCTATTGCGGCGAGACGGCATCCTTGATCCACGCCGCGAACAAGGAGTCTGACTCCTCGCCCTTGGACGGGCACGAGCTCAGAACCTTCAGGACAGGAGACAGGTTCAGCGTGGGCCCGATGGAGTTCGTGCCCGTGCACGTCGATCACTCGGTTCCGGGCGCCTACGGCTTTTTGGTGCACCACAGCGAAGGAACCCTGGCATACACCGGGGACTTCCGGTTCCACGGCCCTGCCGGCTCGATGATGGAGGACTTCATCGAGGCAGCCGCGGCGTCCAAGCCTGACCTGCTGCTGACTGAAGGGACGCGCGTCCGTCCCGGCGGACCTTCGGAGAACACCAGCGAGGAGCAGGTGATGGAAGAGGCTCGGCGCATCGTGCGTTCGAGCAGACGGCTCGTCCTGTCGACGTTCAGAGGGAACGACGTCGACAGGGTGAACACGTTCCAGCTGGCCGCCCGCGATGCAGGAAGGCGCCTGGTCGTGTCAATGAAGACGGCGCTCCTCCTGGAGAAGCTGAAGGCAGACAAGAGGCTCAGGGTGCCGAAGGTGGGGAAGGACGTTGACGTCTACGTCAGGAGGAAAAGGAGCGGCAGGCTCGACGACAAGGACTACTACCCCTGGGAGAGGAGGTTCCTCGACCACGGGGTCTCGGCGGCCGACGTGAGGAGGAGCCAGGCGAAGACCTTCCTCCACCTCGAGGTCTGGCACTTCCCTGAACTGATAGACATCAAGCCCGACGCGGGCGGCGCGTACCTGCACGCGGCCACGGAGGCGTTCAACGAGGAGGGCGAGCGCGAGGAGTCCGCGGTGAGGAACTGGATAGACCACATGGGCTTCAGCTACCACCAGGTGCACGCGTCTGGACACGCCCCCATGCCCGAGGTGGGTAGGCTCGTGAAGGGGGTCCGTGCGAAGAAGGTCGTGCCGGTCCATACCGAGCACCCGGAGGCGTTCGGCGCGCTCGGGGCGGCCAGAGTCGAGGCGCCGCGCAAGGGGGCGCCGATCCAGATGACGGTGTGACGGGAAGGTAGAAATAACGTCCGCCGGCGCCCAAGTACGCGGTTGAAGCTCGAAGAGGGCAAGAGTCTGGCCGAAGGCGCGGTGGCAAGGGCTCTGTCGGCCGGCGCCTCGTACGCCGAGGCGAGGGTGCAGAACACACGCGAGAGGCAGTTTCTCCTGAAGAACGGCGAGTCGCAGCCTTCTTTCTTCGCCGAAGGCTTCGGCGTCGGCATACGGGTGATCGCGGCCGGAGCGCTGGGCTTCGCTGCCACGAACGAGATGAAGAGCGGGCCGGTGAACGAGCTCGCAGAGAGGGCCGTCAGGCTGGCAAAGGCCTCATCCCCGGTCCTCAAGAAGAAGATAGCATTCGACACATCGAAGGGCGTCAAGAGG
>JASHVX010000157.1 GCA_030044375.1 Nitrososphaerales archaeon
TTGCATCCTTATTACACATAGCGCCTGATTCCGAGTCCCGTCGTGAATAGCGCCCCAGTCAGGCGGGCTGGTGCTTGGTAGAGTTCTTCCTTGCCGTCTTGATCATGCTGGCGACCGCCTGGGCCCTGGGCGAAGTCCTTCACAGGATGGGTCAGCCGGCTTTGGTTGGACAGCTCTTGGCCGGCGTGGTCATCGGGCCTTCGCTGTTCAACCTCGTGGCGCCTACGGCTGCGTTGGACACGGTCGAAAGCGTGGCCTTGTTCTTCATAATGCTGCTGGCCGGCCTGGCAGTCAGGCCCGACAGAGTGGTCGCGGCAGGGAGGCGAGGGGCGACCGTGTCGTCAATCTCGTTTGCGGTCCCCTTCGTGGCTGGCTTCCTCGTGGCCCATGCCTTTGGCGTCGGCGAGGTCAGTTCCTTGACGGTCGGGCTCACAGTCTCGATCACCGCGGTCCCTGTGAACTCGATCATCCTGATGGAGCTGGGCTTGATGGACACTGACCTGGGCGCGACCGTGATCACTGCGGGTGTCATCGACGACGTCATCTCGTTCGTTGCGCTCGGCGTGATACAGCAGTTCAAGGGGGGCCTGGCGTCGGGAGACGCCAGTGTGGCCGTGACCGTGGGAAAGATGGCGCTCTTTCTAGGCGC
Source organism: Nitrososphaerales archaeon (assembly GCA_030044375.1). GTDB lineage: Archaea > Thermoproteota > Nitrososphaeria > Nitrososphaerales > Gagatemarchaeaceae > UBA183. The sequence goes on from JASHVX010000157.1 coordinate 650, forward strand.
GGTCCTGTTCTGCGAGTACCTCGTCAGGGCCAACGTGGTCCGGGTGAGGGCCTGGGTGGACGGATTCGGACGGCGGCTGCAGACCCAGGGCTCCTACTTCGCGATGCTCCTCCTGTCGGCGGTCGGCGTGTCGCTCCTCGCCGAGTGGGCGGGCCTCCAGTTCGTCGTGGGCGCCTTCTTCGCCGGGATGATCCTCGCCGAGGTATCCGGCGCCGAGAAACTGGAGCAGGCTGTGACGGTAGTCAGGGGGGTCACCTTTGGATTCTTCGGCCCCATTGCCTTCACCTTCATAGGGACAGAACTCGCGCTGAGCTCGCTCGAAGCGATGCCGCTGTTCGTGGGGACCCTGTTGGCCTTGGCGATAGCCAGCAAGCTGGCGGGAGGCTACGCGGGCGCAGTGGTGTCCGGATTCTCCAAGATGGAGAGCTTGACCATAGGCTTCCTGATGAACTCGAGGGGATTCGTCGAACTTGTGATAGCAGCGACGGCCTACCAGCTTGGACTGGTCGACCAGTCGGTCTTCTCGATAATAGTGGGGATCGGGATACTGGCGACCATAGTCTCGCCTATCGCATCAAGGGCCGTCATGCGAAGGGCGGGCATCTCGGGGGAAAGCGGAAGGGCCGGAGCCCGTAGCTCAGATCGTTATTCCGGTGCTGAGCCTGATCACGTATCCGAACACGTATAGCGCGACGGTCACTCCCAGCATTATCAGCAGGATCACTATGAAGTCATGCTTGAAGGGCTTGTCCGAGATGACGGCGCTGTAGTATGACGTGGCGGCGAGGATGAGCACTGCGAGCGTCAGCGAGGAAGCCAGGGCGTAGACCATGACCCTGGTTAGGAAGTAGGGGGTGGCCAGGATGATTGCCGTGATGAAGTAGGAGACACCTGTGTACAGGGCGCTCATCCTTGCCGAGCCCTGAAAGCCCTGCTTCGCCTGAGCGAAAGCGGCGGATGCCATCGCTAGGGAGGCCGCAGCCCCGGCGACCACGCCTGCCAACCCCGCGTATTCCGTCCTCGCGTAGATGCCGAGGGAACCTGCATGAATCCCGGTGATCTCAACGAGCGCATCGGCGAGACCGAGCACCACGAACGAGATGTAGCTTATCGCCGAGCTCTCGATCCGCTTCTCGAACGCCTTCTCGTGTTCACGTTCGTCCGCTACCATCTCGTCGAAGGCCGCCCTGTCAGACTGGGGGATCAGGGCCGCCAGACCTGTGTAGTCCTTGACGACCGAGGACTCGTGCCTGTCCAGGTAACGGGCCGCGAAGGTCAGGCCCAGCACCCTCCTCAGGAATAGGACCCAGTACAGCTTCAGCCTCTCGAGCTTTGGCGTCGCTCCGGGAGCGTACCTCTTCCAGAACTCGAAGTGCTTGTTCTCCGTGGCGGAGAGCTGGGCCAGGACTTCGGCGAAGGGGCTGGAAGCCGGGACGGTCTTCGAGAGGCGGGCGTATAGCACCGAGTCGTTGTACTCGTCCGACATTCGTTCTGCCGCTATCCTCGGAAGCTCCTCTGCCGAGCCCATCTCGCGGCACGCGGGCCGTCTGGCTTTATTTGAAGGCTGTAGGACTGTCTGAGACGACAGGCGCGCGGCGCCGCTTCACTCCAGATAGAACGCGGGCTTCATCGGGAGCGCCTCCTTTCCCTTCCCTGTGGGGTCGACCGTCCCCTTGTCTCCTGTCTTCTGCACGCTCACGGCTATCCCGAGCTCAGACGACATGAAATTGGAGGCCTCCGACAGCGCGTCGTACTCGTCGAAGCCTTTGCTGCCCAGGTACTTGCCCAGCATGTCCTCACCCAGCTCGAAGCCCAGTCTGAAGACCTTGTCAGGGGGTATCTTCAGGTGGCCGAACCTCTTCATGACCGCGCCCACACTGTCCTTCTTCTGCTTGGCCGCTATCAGCTCGGCGAAGTAGGACCTCGCCTGGTCTGAGGAGACGTACACGTTCAGCTTCCTGCGCGGCCCCTTCACCACCCTCAGCACGTTCCTCGCGTCCTCGAGCACCCTGCCGATGACGGCCTCGGCAAGCTCTGCGTCTCCGTCTATAGGAAGGTCTCTCAGTGAGGGCCACCCTGACTGGCACGCGAGCCCCTTGTTCCCGAGTTCGTGGTTGAGGTCCTCGACCATGAAGGGCGTGAAGGGCGCCATCAGCCTGAGCCAGACGTTGAAGACGTCGGTCAGCGTCTCGCTCCTGGGCGCGTCGCATCTCCTGAGATAGTATCTGATATCGTTCCACATGTCGAGGAAGGCGGTGGCAGCGGCGCGCCTGATCTTCATCTCCTCCATCGCCAGAGTCGCCGCTTCGACCCTCCTGTGAGCCGACGAGACCAGCCAGGAGTCGATCGCGGCCGCCTTGCGGCTCTCCGACGAGCTTAGGCTCTTCTTCACGAATGGTATGACTGACTCGACCTTGGCCTTCGCGTCCTCGGCGTTCCTCTCCCGCCAGTCCGCGTCGTCCATCCCGTCGGCGGTCAGGGCTATCGCCAGCCGGAAGCCGTCTGCGCCGTATCTCTCCAGCGCGCCCCTCCAGGTCACGAAGTTCCCCTTCGTCTTGCTCATCTTCTTGCCTTCGACCATTATCATCCCGTTGATGCCGAAGGCCCTCGGCCAGTCCTTCTCTGGGAAGAGGGCGGCGTGGTGGAAGGCCACGAACGTCAGGTGGTTGGGAATCAGCTCCTTGGCCGAGTTCCTGAGGTCGACAGGGTACCAGTAGCTGAACTCCTCGCGGAGCTCCCGGAGGCGCTTTTCGGTCATCCCGGCCGCCTTCGAGAGGTTGGCTGGGCTCCCCTTCCCGTAGAAGATGAAGTCGAAGACGTCGGGGGTGAGGCTTTCCGTCGCGACCTTCTCGAGGTTGACGAACTTGCTCAGAGTATAGTAGGCCATGTAGATCGTCGAGTCACTGAGGGTCTCGACTATCCAGTCCTTGTCCCATGGTACCTTGGTCCCCATGCCTGACCGTCGGGCGCAGGGCCAGTCGCCGAGCCAGTCCACTGTTGCGTAGAACCACTGTCTGGCTTCCTCAGGGTAGATTCTGGCGCGTTCGAGCACCTGTCTCGCCTTCGCCTTCCACTCCGGGTTCGAGTAGTTCAGGAACCACTGGTTCTCGAGCACCTTCACGTAGCATCTGTTGCCGCACCTGCAGACCACTGTCTCGGGCAGCTCGAACATCTTGCCCAGCCTGGAGGTCTTGGCGAGCAGCTCCAGCGACTTGGTCTTGGCCTCGCTCACGCTCAGCCCCGCCAGGGGGCCCGAGCCCTTCGACATGACGCCCCTGTGGAACTCCGCGCTGTAGACCTCCTTCGTCGCACCCTCGAGCCTCGAGTCGAGCGAGTCGCTGGCCCCAGAGCTCTTGACGGCGTCCGCGGCAGGGACTTCGGAGTAGCCTGAGACTGTGATGATTGGTATGGGCGAGAGCTTATCGGCTATCTCCTTGATCGGCCTTGGCAAGCCCGCCCTGCCTTCCTGGATGTCTCTGAGTGCCATCAGGTCGTAAGGTGCGTGTGCCGGGACGCTGTAGACGACTCCTGTCGCAAGGGTGGCGTCCACGAACCTTCCCGGAAGGATGGGCAGTGACTTGCCTGTGAGCGGCGCAAGCGCATACCTTCCGGCAAGCTCTGAGCCCTTGAAGGAACGGACCGGGGTGACGTCGTGCTTCTGCTCGACCAGCCTAGAGAGCGCGGAAGAGCTGACTACCCAGAGCTCCCCGTCGACCCTGGCCTCCGAGTACTCCGCCTCGGGATTCACCCAGATGTTGGTAGCGCCGTAGATCGTCTCGGGCCTCAGCGTCGCGGCCACGAGGGCGAACTCGCCTAGATGGAACTTGATCAGGTTGAACTCCTCGGGGGAGACGCCCTCGCCTTCCATCCTGTCCGCGTCGCCGGTCGGGCTCTTGTCGAAGGGGCACCACACGACGGGGTGCGTCCCCTGGACCACGTAGCCCAGGTCCCTGAGCCTCAGGTACTGCCACTCCACGAACCTCCTGTAGGAGGGGTCGACCGTCCTGAACTCTCTGCGCCAGTCGATCGAGAAGCCTGTGTCCTTCATCACCTGTCGGCTGACCTTGGTGTAGTAGGAAGCCAGGTACTCGGGGTCGGTGAACTTCTCGACCTCTGACTCGGGGACGCCGTCGATTTCGACGAAGGCGCGGCGCACGGCCTTGTCTCCCTGCTTCAACCTGTAGCTCATCCCGACAATGGTCTTGCCGGTCCAGTGCCAGGCCCACGGGAAGAGGACGTTGTACCCCTGCATCCTCCTGAACCTCGCGTAGAACTCGACCCTCGAGGAAGTGAAGGCGGTTCCTACGTGCACGGGGGCGTTCATGTACGGGTACGGCACTGTGACGAACATCTTCTTTTTGCCGACGACCGGGTCGGGCTCGAAGACGCGCCTGTCTGCCCAGACCTTCAGCCAGTACTTTTCCCTGGATGTAGGCAAAGGGCTTAGGCCCCACCCGTGCCTATCAGAGACGGCAGCGACGCGATGACGGAGGTTATCTTGCCGGCGTCAGGGCCGCCTCCCTGGGCGAAGGACGGCGAGCCTCCGCCGGAGCCGCCGAGTTGGGCGGCAACCCTCCGTACTATCTCGGCCGCTGAGAACTGGAGCTTCCTCGCGCCGTCGCCCACGAAGCAGACGACCTGGGCCCGCCCCTGGCGCGCCATGAAGCCCAGGTAGACTGTGTCGGGCTTCGACCTGACCAGCTCCTGGCCCTGGGCGATGACCTCTTTCTCGCCGAGGTCGGACGGAGCGGCGACCGACAGGAGGACCTTGCCGAGGCTCTTCGTGGTGAGCCCCACCGCCTCGCCAGAGCTCCCCGTGGACACTGCGACCAGCCTCTGGCCCAGTGCCTTCTCCCTTGTGCGCGACTCGGCCAGCTGGTCTACGAGAGACTTCGCCACCTTCGTGAGGTTCTCCTTTTGGGTGTCCAGGACTGCCGACAGCTCCCGCAGCTCTCGGTCCATCGTGTGCGCGTACTCGATTGCCGCCTCTCCTGCGACGAACTCTATCCTTTCGACCCCGTCCTGGATCCGCTCGACCTTTGTGATCTTGACAAAGCCGACCTCGCCGGTGGTCTTGGTGTGCGTCCCCCCGCATGCTTCGACGTCCCAGCCGCCTATGTTGACGACCCTGATCTCGCTGCCTGGCACGACGCCTCCCTGATAAAGCCTGAAGCCGTACTTGCTTTCGGCCTCCTGCCTGGGCATGAAGGTCGCCTTGACTCCGAGGTTCTTCCTCACTATGTCGTTCGCGAGGTCCTCTATCTCCTGGACCTCTTCGTCCGTGAGATGAGAGAAGTGGGTTATGTCCAGCCGTCCGTAGTCCTCCTCTTTGAAGGCGGAGTGCTGCCAGACCCAGGGCCCGAGCACCTGCCTCGAAGAGCCGTTGAGTATGTGAGTGGCCGTGTGGATCTGCGTTATCCTGGTCCTGCGGCGCCTGTCGACCTGGCACTTGACTGTGCCCCCGGGCCTGGGGGCCCTCCCTTCCAGCCTGTGGATGACCGTGCCACCGTACTTCTCGACGTCGACTACCCTGGCGGAGCCGATCGTACCCGTGTCTGGCTCCTGCCCTCCGCCTCTCGGATAGAAGAAGGTCCTGTCAAGGACGACGTGGTTGCCTGGGAAGACCTTTACCACTTTCGCGGTGAAGTCGAACTCGCTGGGACCATCTTCGTAGTACAGCAGTTCCGTCGGGGGGAGCTTGCCGATCGGGAAGGCCGACTTCGGTGCCTCCACTTTGCGACTCGCGTGCTTTGCCTGGACCTTCTCGTAGAAGTCCTCTGGCATCTCAACCTTCGCGCCGGCCTCGATCAGCTGTTCAGGAGTGAC
>JASHVX010000018.1 GCA_030044375.1 Nitrososphaerales archaeon
GGGAGCTCGAACCTCGACACCTCTCCGACTATCGCTAGGGAGATGTCAGGGCGCGGCTGCCCGCTGCCTTGGTCCGAGGGCTCCCCGTCAGGCTCCTGGTCCGAGGGCCCCCGTTTGACGAAGCGCGGAAGGAAGCTGCTCAGCGTGGCCGACCTGTCGTCCCAGACCACATAGGCGCTGGGGACGGCCGCCCTTTCGCGCGCTCCTCTGGAAGAGTTCCACGCGTCGCTCGAGTAGACCCTCACCACCATGGACTCGATGAGAGGGCCGTCCAGCAGGGCAGGCAGGGGAGTCGCGAGGACGAGTGGAACTCGAGACTCCAGCAAGTGCGTCAGCAGCCGGCCGCTCGTCCTCGCCTCCCTTGTCTCGGCGAAGAGGCGGTGGGCGCCGGTGACGACGAGCGCGTCGGGGGCCCTCTGCGCAGCTCGGAACGCCCAGAGCAGCTTGGCCAGGAAGAGAGCCGAAGCAAGGTCGGCAGCCTGCGGATATGGTGCAGTCCCGAACCTGACCAGCGCACCGCCTTCCGTCAGGGCGGCGAAGTCGCAGTCTCTCGTGGCCTCCATCATCCTCATCGAGGCGATCCGGCCTCTGAGCCTGTCCACGTAGAAGCCCCTGAACCCTTCTACGGCCCCGAGGACGTCGAAGAGTGCCGACGGCGTGGCCATGTCGCCTTGGGCGGCCATCCTTTGCAAGGCAGAACCCAGGATCGCCTCCTCTTCGGAGGAGAGGCGAAGCGCGGTCGAGTATGCCGCCGCGATGAGCTGGCCGTGGGTCGCGTCGTCTTCCCCCTCGACCCGGTAGGCGTCATACAGGAACGACCTGTAGTCCAGGGCTCTGAAGTGGCAGCGGGCCTCGGGCGACACCGAGTCGTCTAGGTCCAGCACCGTGATCCTCGAGCCGGCCTCAGCCGCCGCGAACGCGAAGAGGCTCGCCAGGTTGCCGGCTCCTCTGCCGAGGAGAAGGACCCTGTCGCCTAGGCTTCCGACGCTCACCTCCTTCCCGGCATCAGAGTACCCGAGCCTTCCGGACAGCGTGCCTGTCATCAGTGCTACGGGAGCGGGTTCCGCTTAAGGAACTGACGCACAATCCGAGAGCACAAGTTGTGAGTCGCCGACCCTGGCTCGACTCGTTATTATCTCGGCACCTGGCTGCTCCCTCGGTTGCGGAACAGGTCGAAGGTCGTCATCTGCTGGGAGCTCCTGAGGGCGCTCGCCTCGGGTCCTCAGGGTCCCTCCAGGCTGGCTCGGCTCGTGAACGTGCCCTTCGACAGGCTCGGCGAGTACATGGTACCGCTCTCCTCGGCGGGGATGGTTACGGCAGGGAGCGTCGACGGCCACAGCATATACCGCATCACTCAGGAGGGGATGGCCGCCCTGGCAGACCTCGACAGGGTGCTGCCGAAGCTCCAGCCAGACTAACAACTTGTGAGTCTGCGTTATATCCAGCCTGGAGACTGCAATCGTATGGCAGAAGACAAGGACCCTTTCGTCTCGGGAATCGAGGCCCACGAGGAGTTCCTCCAGCACATCGAGAGAGGGGAGAAGGTGATCAAGACGCTGGCGCTGATGACCATCTTCGTCGCCGCATTCCTGTCTGCTTCGTACGTCTCACAGCTGGTGCTTCTGCCGTTCGTGCTCGGGGTCAAGACCCAGACGGTCGACCTTGTGGACCCCGGCCTAATGGCGACCGAGGTCGTGGTGCTCGCGCTCACGCTCGCGTGGCTCTACGTAGGCGTGCGCGACTATCTCTTCGTCCGGCGTCTGGCCAGGCAGGTCAAGGAGATCAGGTCGGCCGAGGCCAACGTGGCTAAGAAGTACGGGCTGGACTCCTGACCGCGGCCTACATGATGGCGGCTTGCTCGGTGCAGGCGTACGACGACGGGGAGATGTCTCCCGTCTGTAAGGTGAAGTTCGTTATCTCTTGTTGTATCGTGAACGAGGCGCCGCCTGCGGTGGGCTTGACGGCGATAGAGACGTACACGCTCGCCGCGGCGGTGGACGCGCCGCTGATGCCGAAGGGCATGAAGATCAACTGTCCCGAGGCGACTGAGGAGAGGCCCAGCGAGCAGATAGGGGAGTTGGCCACATCAGAGACCGACGACCACATCTGCGCGTATTCGGGCAGATAGTTTCCCGAGAGCCAGGTGACGTTGAACGCATATTCGGTGCCGTTGAACACGGCCGAGCTCACCACCGCGTAGTCCCCGAACGGTTGCGTCTGCGACGGGAAGCTGTCGTTCACGTACGCCAGGTATCCGAGCAACCCGCCGAAAGCGACGGCGCCGACCAGCGCCGTCACGACGAAGATCTTCCCCCAGGATGGCCGCTTCAACCGCTCTACCTCAGGTCGTCGAGCCTTCCTGACGCCCTCATCATGGAAAGAATCCTCTCGAAGTACTCCTGCACGGATGCCGCGAACTCCTCTCTACCCCAGTCGGGGCTGGACTTCTCGAGGAATGTCTCCAGCCAATCGAAGTCGCTCTCGGCCTGCCGGCCCAAGGCAGCCACGAACTCCCTGTTCCTGAGCGTCATCTCGTCGTTCCAGTCGGACAGGTCCCTCCTCTTCAGCGAGGCCACTGCGAAGGCGTTCCTGGCAAGCAGGGCTGCGTCAAGCACAGGGTCTCCCGACGGCTTCTCTGAGACCCACTCCGAGAAGAACCTCCTGGTCATCTCCAGCTCCTTGGCCTCCAGGACCGCAAACACCAGGTCGTCGACCAGGATGTTCTGGAGGTGGTTGAACGCGTCGACGAGGAACTCGGACTCCTTCGCCCTGAGCCCTTCCCGCTCGGTGAGCCTGCCCATCACCTCGTCCAGGATTTCTCCGTCGTGAGACGGCGCCCCAGACTCCGTGAAGTAGACGTGCGACAGTTCATGGAGTATCAGGCCTCCTAGCATGTCGGAGTCGAGGGCCCACTCGGAGATGATAATCCTGTGAGACGAACCCTCTTTCTTCGCGTAGCCCATTATCGCCAGCTTCGGATCCACCGACAGGGACACGCGGGACTTGACGAGGAACCCCTTCTGCTTCATCCTGTCCAGTGCCCAGTCGAGCGTGTTCTCCAGAGACTTGTCGGCCCGAGCGGCGCGCAAACCCTCGCAAACAGGGCGCGCGCGACGGATAAACATACCGCGCGGCCATGAAGACCATCTCACTTCGGTCTCAGAGGGCGAGAGGGCAGCGCGCAAACCCGGCTGGAACACACCCACACGCATACGGGGATCGATGCGAAAGAACGATGCTGGTTCAGGCGGAGGAGTTCTTTGCGTCATGACGCCCATGGCAGGCATGGGCGTGTTCCCACCTGACTACTTCACTGCAATCGGCGGCTCAGCGGTCTTGGAGGAATTCGTTCTTCTCTCGACCCTGGTCTCCATCAGCAGCATCAGCAGCATGGCGACGACTGGCGCAGGGAGAGTGAGGTAGATTGAAGGGGACTGTCCCCAGACTACGGCCACACCTAGCAGGAGGACCGCGATCTCGAACCCGTAGTATACCATCCTGACGTACTGCCACATCTTGTGAACGACGTACTCTCTTCTAATCGTCTTCTCCAGTCC
>JASHVX010000158.1 GCA_030044375.1 Nitrososphaerales archaeon
TCTCCCCGGGAATCGGGACGCAGGGAGGCGACGCGAACATCTGGGCCGGATCCGAGGGGGACTTCATGATAGTCGGGAGGTCAGTGACCGAGTCCGCCGACCCTGCGAAGGAGTTGAAGGAGCTCAACGGGCGCCGACCGACTATCCAGGGCAGCCGTAGTAGTCCCAGATTGCGAGCTGCTGACGCCTGAGGTAGCGGAGTTCGTCTGCGCTCAGGCGAGGGTCGGAAGCTCTGCTGCGGTCACGGCGCAGGTACCGAGGGAGGTCGTCGTCGCAGAAGTATCCTCCGCCGGGGAACCCGGTGTCTTTCCTCACTATGATCGCTGCGAAGCCTGGTCTGCCCTGGCGGCTCTCATGGCTGTCGATCTCTCCGATCGTCCGGGACAACGCCCTCCCCCGGGAGATTCCATACCTCGTCATGAGTTGCCCGTATGTGACGAGTGAACGGCGACGGGCGGCGCGGAGAAGATGGGCGCGGACCGAGCCCAGAGACGCCGAAGAGCCTTGGGGGCCGCGCGACCGGCCTTGCAACGACGGCGCCAAAGCGGTGCAGCTTCAGTCCAGGCTCTTCGCCACTCGGAACTGGTCTCCGACTATCGACCTCATGTTGAGGAGCCCCAGTGGCTTTCCGCCGTCCGTGACGAAGAGCGTCCTTATGCGGTTCTTGGCCATGAGCTTCACCGCCTCGGCAAGGGGCGTGTCTGCCGTTATCGCGATCATCGGGGAGGTCATTATCTTCCGGACCGAGATGCTGGAAGGGAGCAGGTCGTCAGCGGCGATGCGGTTGAGGATGTCGCGCTCCGTCAGAATCCCCTTCGGGTCTCCGTTTATCGTCACGAGGATGTTCCCTACGCTGCTCTCTCTCATCATCTGCGCAGCCTTCAGCACAGAGTCGTTTGCGTCTATCATCAGGGGGTCGGTCTTGACGAAGTTCCGTACCGTGACCACGCTCGGCTCGGAGGCCTCGAGCCAGAATGTGAGCGAATAGTGGCACTCGGGGCACTCGTCCGGCGTGATCTCTCCCTCGAAGATGTGCCCGCAACGATAACACTCCCATTTCTTCACGGTCGAAATGAGCTGTCCGTGGTATATTAAGAAGATGCGGGGCCAGTGGCCTCTCGGTCTTCGCCGGTCCCAATCTACACGGGCGAGTCAGGCTTGGGCGCCAGAGCGATCAGGCTTCGCACTTTCTGCTGGCATTGTGCCGCCGTATCGGCGTAGTACTTCCAAGCCGTGTAGTTCTCCTCTACCTTCGCCAGCAGAAGCAGGATTTCAGCCGCCTGAAGATACTTCGAAATGGCCGTCTCGGCGCTCTCCTTCTCCTCCTTGGCAGCCTCGGCCATCAGTTGGCCGGCGTACCAGCGGAGCTTCTGGGCCCTAGACATCGGGGCCTTTGGTGCCGCCTGCATGGCCCATAGTCCGAGATGCGTCGGAAAAGACACGCAGGTCGCATTTCGTAGACGAAACCGGTAATTTGGAGTAAGACCGAGTGTCTCGTGGCGCAGATTTGGTCGACTGATTTCAGAGCCCGGCTCCGCGCCTGGGGCAGAAGCCCGCCTCGGCTCAGGAGAATTTTTTTAGGGGGCGTCGCGCCTCGGAAGAGGATGACACTGGGGTCGGCCCGGCCCGGAGACGAAGACATGAACCTCCTCTCTCTGAACGAGAGAGACGCCGAGGTAGTCAGGGCCATCGAGGAGGAGGGCCTGTCGGTCTTCACCTTCGACGGTCTGAGGAGGATGACAGGCGTGCATCCGGAGACCCTGTCCAGGGCTCTGGACCGGCTTGAAGATGAGGGGGTGCTCGCGAAGGTCCCCGATGGGTACGCTACCACCGAAGTGACTAAGACGGCCCGGCCGAGGCTCGCGTCGGTGGCGAAAAGGAGGACGCCGATACTCCACACGTTCCTTCCTTACGGAGTCGGCCAAGATGCCATCGTCTCCACGCTCAAGGGAAGATGGTTCGATAGAGTCCGTTGGGTAGGGATGTCGGAAAGCGAGGCCGACACGGTCATGAAATGGGTGACCGATGATGGGGCCGTCCTGATTGACGTGACCATAACCTCGGGACAGCTCGACGTCGAGGCGAAGACGCGGACGGACTCCGATCTAGCCAGCGCGGTGCGTGCTGCGTACCAAATCGCGGGCAGGATTTCGAGGATGTACGGCAGCACAAGACCCGGGTCCCGGCCTTCGCTTCTGAGGATAGGCTGCTTCGGCCCCCTCGCGATGTGACCAGTTTCACCAGCAACCCACTCAACAAGAACCGGCGGGCCTGACGCTCCTGCCAGGTGGATTGACACATGACTGAACAAAACGGGACAACGTTGCTGCAGTCCTTTTCAAACGCTGTGGCACAGCTCACTGACGAGGTCTCGGCGTCGGTGGTGCGCATCGTCGCAGACGACAGCCTCGGCTCTGGTATCGTCTGGGACGAAGGGCACGTACTCACCGCGGCGCATGTCGTCGGAGGGGCGACGTCGACGAAGGTGGTCATGCCGGACGGGAAAGAGTTGGAGGCCAAGGTCGTAGGCGTCGACAGGGAGACCGACGTGGCCGTTCTAGACGTAGGCGCGGGCGGCGCGAAGGCCATCGGCGTAGGCAAGACCGAGCAGACCAGGGTCGGGCAGTTCGTGCTGGCGTTGGCAAACGCCTTCGGCAGGACGTCAGCGACGTCAGGTATCGTCACGAGCCGCGGGCCAGGCCCAATCCGGGGCTGGCGGGGCGCACAGATCGAGGACGCCATCGTGACCGACGCCAAGCTCAACCCGGGGTACTCCGGCGGGCCGCTTGTCGACGCGTCGGGGAGGATGCTCGGAATGAACGTGGCGTTCTTTGCGTCCAGAGGAATAGCGGTGTCGGTCGAACGAGTCCAGCAGGTCGCCACAGCTCTTCTCAGGGACGGGAAGGTCAAGAGGGGGTTCCTTGGCGTCCATGTGGAACAGATTGAGCTCCCTGTCGAGGTCGCAGGAGAGGTAGCCCAGGAGGAGGGGCTGCTGGTCCGCTCGGTCGACGGGCGGTCGCCTGCCAAGGAGGCTGGCCTAGCTATCGGCGACATCATACTGGTGCTCGGCGGCGAGCATGCGACGGACCGGTCACAGCTCAGAAAGGCCCTGTCTGCCGAGGCGATCGGAAAGACACTGGACTTGCGGATACTTAGAGGCGGTAAGATCGCCGAGCTCAAGGTGCGACCCACGGAGGTCCCTGACCAGGCGTGACCCAGCTGGATTCTCCGAGGGAACCAGGCTTCCCTGACCCGAGGGGCCCGTTCGAGCCCCTCCCACCTCTGAGGCCGCCTCGGAGGCACGGGCGTCACCCCATCGACCTGATGGGGCGCGGGTCACTCCGCCTGAGCCCGAGCAGTCACCGTCTGTGGAAGTAGCTCCGCATCTTGGCCAGCGCCTTAGTGAGCGTCGAGTCTCTCTTAGAGTAGCTGAACCTCACGAACTTCCGCCCGTCGCGCGGGTCTGCGAAGAAGCCTGAACCCGGAACCACCGCGACTCCGCAGTCTGCAGTCATGGTACGCGCGAAGTCGACATCGGCGAGCTTGCTCAGGGGCGAGAAGTCGGCCAATATGTAGTAGGAGCCTTCGGGTCTGAAGAACTCGAACCCTATCTCTGAGAGGCCCTTCGAGATCATGTCCCTCTTCCTCTGATATGAGGCGGCGAGGTCGGCGTAGAACGACCTCGGGAGCCGGAGCGCGAACGCCGAGGCCTCCTGGAGCGGCGCCGGGGCGCACACGGTCATGTAGTCGTGTACCTTCCGGATCGCGTTGGTTAGGTTCTCCTCGGCGATGGTGTATCCCACGCGCCAGCCAGTGGCGGTGTAGGTCTTCGAGATGCCAGAGATCGTAACCGTCCTGGAGGCCATGTCGCCCAGGGTGGCCAGACTGATGTGCTCTCTGCCATCGTAGAGTATGTGCTCATAGATCTCGTCTGTTATGGCGACCGCTCCCGAGTCTTCGCAGAGGTCGGCTATGGTCTTGAGCTCGCGGCGGGCAAAGACCTTCCCGCTAGGGTTGTGGGGCGTGTTTACTATCACCAGCTTCGTCTTTTCGTTGAAGGCCTTCTTCAGCGCCTCTTCGTCAAGGGCGAAGTCCGGCCCGAGAGACACAGGGCGCGCCCTGGCGCCCGCGAGGACTGCTGACGGGATGTAGTTCTCATATGCAGGCTCGAATATGACCACCTCGTCTCCCTCCTCTGAGAGGGCCATGACCGAAGCCATCATGGCCTCCGTGGAACCGCAGGTGACTGTGACGTTCCTGGCCGGGTCGGCGTGAATCCCGTTGAACCACTCCGCCTTCTCCGCTATCGCTTCTCTGAGCCTTGGAGACCCCCATGTCACTGCGTACTGGTTGTAGTCATCTCTGATCGCCTGTATGGCTGCCGCCTTCACGCTGGCCGGCGCGGGAAAGTCAGCGAAGCCCTGCGCTAGATTGATCGCACCGTGGAGGTCAGCCAGCCTGGTCATCTCCCTGATGACTGACTCGGAGAGCTTCGCGGTCTTGCTCGAGACCGGCTTCCTGCCGCCTCCCTTCAAGGGCGCCTTTTCCCCTTGAGCTCTTCTCTTATCCTGAGCGACGCTGACATGACCTGGTCAGGAGTGTACCTGTGAGGGTTCAGTTCGAGACAGATCAGGACGTCGGTCTGCACCAGCTTGTCGAGGAGTCTTTGGAGGCTTGCGGTCCCCTCCCCCGGGATCAGGTGGTCGTCTGCTGTGCCGGTGTTGTCGCTGAGGTGGACCTCTACCAGCTTCGAGCCTACCTTGTTCGCCATCGCCAGAGGGTCAATCCCGCTGACGTGCGCGTGCCCTGTATCAAGCGTGAATCGGGCCCCTTCGACCTCAGAAAGAAGCTGTTCCATGGTTTTGAGGGTCGACGCGACGGGAATGTCGTACTTGGAGGAGCTCGCGGCCTGGTTCTCCAAGCAAATGGTCAGCGTGCCCGCGCTCTGTTTGACCAGGCCGTTGAAGATCGTGGCGGCGTTGCGCATCGACTCCTTCGCGAGCGCCTGGTTGTAGACGCTGCCGGGGTGGAAGGTGATGAAGGGAACTCCGAGGCGCTCGCCGAACTTCACGAACCCGGCCAAGCTCTTCGCGATCGCGCCCCTGACGGGCTCGAATGGAGAGCTAGGATTGAGGTCAGTGAACGGGGCGTGGAGCGTCACGGTCATGTCGTAGGCCGAGAGAGTGTCCACCAGGCGCTTCTCGTCGACGAAGTCATGGTAGGCGTGGGGGACCTCGCCCCACAGCTCGATGTATTCGAACTCGGCGTCTCCGATGACCTTCACGGCAGAGTCGAGGTCGCTGCTGAGCAAAGACCAAGTGCTGACTCCCAGTTTCAATCTCTGAGGTCTCCATCCAAAAGAAAGCTGTCAGAAGGCCCGAGTTGGACTATGATGTTGGAGAGCTCAGGGCTGCCCTGAGCCTCTTCACGACCTCTTTCAGCATCCCCACCGCGAGCTCGGGATGCACCTTCATCAGAGATGCGAAGGACCAGGAGGTTATCGCCCAGCACCTCGTAGGCTGCACCGCGACCACGTCCGCAGACCTCGGCATGTCGTCTATGAGCGACATCTCCCCGAAGAACTGCCCTTTTGCTAGAGTGGCGACCACCTTCCCCTTCTTCCTGACCTCCGCGAGGCCGTCCAGGATCAAGAAGAAACCGACCCCGGTCGTTCCTTCCGTCACCATCGTGTCCCCGCTCTTGAAGGTCATCTCCTTGCCCTGCGCCAGAAGCGCCTTCTTGGTCTTGGGGTCTAGGTCGCTGAAGAATGGCACCGAGCCTATCAATGCGCCTGCGTCGAGCGGCCCAGCCATTTATGCCACGACCTCCGACATCTGATTTAAACCCACCGACCCTTGACGAGGACAGAGGTCGAACGCTACCTCAGCTTGGAGACTTCAGGCCTGGCCTTGAATACAGGCCTCACCATCACCTTCTTCCTCGGGGCAAGAGCGACCAAGGCCCTCTCGTAGTCCGACCACTGGACGCCGAGCTTGCGCGCGACCATCCTCTCTATCTTGGTCGCGAAGTCGTGTTCCTCCCTGTAGGGGGCGCGGGGGTCGTTGCCAGGCTCTGCTTCCACGGGATGCATGTTCTTGCGCCTTTCAGCTTCGAAGCCCACGTCGAACGCCACCACCTCGTTGTCTGAGATCCCGTTCCTTCTGCAGAGCTCGAACTCGATCATCTCGTGCAGGGCGACGAGAAAGACGTACCTCTGGTCCTTCATCCTGCTGACGCGTATCTCTGTGGGTGAACCGGGTATCCAGTCGCCGACGGTCTCGTACCTCTGCTTCCTGTGTGGGACCTGCGAGATGACAAACTCGACCTTCCTGTCTTTCTTCCGGATGGCTCGCCTGAGCCCGAGACGACGCTGCTCGGAGGCGGGGAGGGGTAGCTTGCGGGCCCGGTTCGACATGGATTCCTGCGAAAATCGCCCGTCGGAGCATCCTAAGGGATAGGCTGTCTAATTGCTGCATCCCTTTGGTTAAGTGATATTGAGCAACTTGAGAGGGCGCAACGGCTTCGTGCCAAGCTCATCCATGGGCAGACTATACAATTCGCCCCCTCGGGCCGCAGTCCTGGTTTTGACCCCTTTGGAGCGAGAAGAGCCTGAATACAGGCTTGAACAACCCAGAATGACTTTTTTGGGCCTGGCTCGGTTGGACGCCAGAGACTTGGGCGAGCGCCTATTTCATCTCGGACTCGTGGACCAGCGCGGCGGAGTTGATGCAGTACCGGAGGCCCGTAGGCTTCGGCCCGTCTTCGAAGACATGGCCGAGATGGACGCCGCAGTTCGCGCAACTGACCTCGGTCCTGACCATCCCATAGCTGCGGTCGACGTCTTCCTTCAACGCCCCTTCGGAGACGGGCTGGAAGAAACTGGGCCAGCCGGTGCCAGACTCGAACTTGGTCTCCGAGCTGAAGAGCGGCCTGCCGCAGACGATGCAGTGGTATGTCCCCTTCTGGTGGCTGTTCCAGTACTTGCCGGTGAACGCGCGCTCGGTCCCCTTGTTGAAGCAAACGTCGACCGACTCCCTGGAGAGCCTGGCCTTGAGAGCTTCCATCTCTTCCTTGGAAGGCACGAACAATCTCGGGGCAGGCTCCGAGTATAAAGCTTGGCCCAAGTTCGCGAGAGAGTCGCGCTCGACCTGCTGGGAAGGCGCTGGATAATCTTAAGAGCCAGACCGCACCGTGCCAGGTTCGCTTGGCAAAATACTCGACCTCACAGGAGAGTTGGAAGGGCCAGTCGGGCGCCGTGATTCAGGTCGAGCTGTCAAAGCTCTTCGTTGGGAAGACCAACGTCAGGAAGAGCCCTGGAGACGTCGGCGACCTTGTCGATTCGGTGAAGGAGAAGGGGATACTGGAGCCCGTCCTCGCGAGACCCGTAGGCGCCAGATTCGAACTGGTGGTAGGCTCGCGGAGGTTCGAGGCTGCGAAACTGGTGGGCATGAAGAAGATGCCGGCCGTAGTCAGGCCCATGACGGACGAAGAGGCGATAATCGTCTCGCTCGTAGAGAACATCCAGAGACGAGACATCGAACCTGAGGAGGAATATGACGCGATCGTCGCCCTGCGCGACGTGAACCCCCGCGCCTACGGGACCGTCGAACAGCTAGCGAAAGCGATAGGGAAGTCGAGGCGCTACGTCGACGACAGGATCAGCGCCGTCGAGGCGGTCCGCAACATCAGAAAGGAGTCCGGTCCCGGCATCTCGGTCAAGCAGGCTCCTGCGCAGGCCGAGAGGAAGGAGGGCGTCCTGCCTGTGAAGCATGCGACCTTCCTCCACAGGGCCGAGGAGTCGCCGACCGTCCAGGAGCTCCCCAAGAGGGAGCGGGCGTCGAAGATGAAGGAGCTTGCCGAGACCATAGCTCCGCTTCCGAGGCCGGAGGCAGAGAACGTGGTGAGCCACTTCGTGATGGCGCCTCAGAGACCTGTGGAGGACATCAGGAAGGAAGTGTCGTACCTGCATGCGGTCAAGCTCGAGATACTCCTAGACCCCAGGGTCGCCGACGGTCTGAGGAGGGCGGCTGAAGAGAGGAGCACGACGATGGAGGCGGTCGCCACGCTCGCCATTCATTCGTGGCTGAGACAGCAGAGATACGCCTAGCCTGGGCTGCTAGTCTTCGTCAGCCTGGTCCGGCTTGTTCTGCAGAATCTCGTCAATCCTAGACGTGACGTCCTTGTTGAGAGCCGAGACGAAGTCGAGCGAGCCCATGTTCTCCTTGACCTGCTGCGGCGTGGTCGCCCCGGTAATCACGGTGCTGACGTGGTCGTTCCTGCGGGCCCACGCCAGGGCCAGCTGAGCCATGGTGCATCCTAGTTCCTTCCTGATCGGCTCCATCTGTTTCACCTTGGCTATGTTCTCAGGTGTGATGGTGTTCCTCTTCAGCCACTCGTAGCCTGGTAGCGAGGCCCGCGACCCTGGCGGCACGCCCGCGTTGTACTTACCGCTCAGCAGCCCTGAAGCTAGAGGACTCCAAGTCGTCGTCCCGAGACCTAGCTCGCGGTAGAGCGGCAGATATTCGACTTCGACCCTGTCCCTGTGTAGCATGTTGTACTGAGGCTGTTCCATCTGGGGAGGCACCAGGCCGAGCTCGCGGGCGAGGCCGTGCGCGCGGGTGATTTCGGCCGCGCTCCACTCTGAGGTACCCCAGTACAGCACCTTGCCCTGGTGGACCAGGTCGTCCATCGCTCTTACAGTCTCTTCAATCGGCGTGTTCGGGTCCGGCCGGTGGCAGAAGAACAGGTCCAGATAGTCCATCTGAAGGCGCTTCAGCGAGTTCCGACACGCTTCGTGGATGTGCTTTCGCGAGAGGCCCTCGTCGTTGGGGCCCTTGCCGCCCCAAAACACCTTGCTGGATACCACGACGTCTTCGCGCCTCCAGCCCAGCTTCTTGATGGCGTTGCCCACCACCACCTCGGCGTTGCCGTGCGCGTATCCCTCTGCGTTGTCGTAGAAGTTCACGCCGAGGTCGTATGCCGCCGACATGCACTTCGCCGCGGTCTCCTCCCCGACCTGTCCGCCGTAGGTGACCCAGGCCCCGAGAGAGAGCTCGCTCACCTTGAGGCCGGCGCTGCCCAATCTTCGATAGTTCATGGGCCTGCATCCCTTCGGACCCCGTTATTAGCGTGAATGGATATCGGAAGGGGCTGCGAGCCCCGACTCGCGCGACTCCTTATGTATCCAGCCACGGGCCTCGTCGGCGTGAATTCGAGGATCGCCCTTCTCATAGCGGTGCCGGTCATCGTAGCTGCCGTGATCGTCCTCACGGTCCTGGGGGTCTTCTCCTCGCCCGTCATCCTGGCCGTCATCGTCGTGCTTTGGGTTGTCGTCAGCTACTCCAACAGGCGTAGGTTCGGGAGACAGAAGGAGAAGGGGACCGAGAAGAGCGGGACGTCCTAGTACCCGCGGCGGAACTCTCGTATCTCACCGGTCGTCGCGTCGACCATCAGGAGGGCGGTCTCGGAGAACATCGCCTTCGGCTTCTTGAACTCGACGTCGACCTTCCACACTCCCTGGAGCTCGTCGAGCTTTGCCGACTTCATCTCGAACTCCTCGGCGTCGACCGCGGTCCTGAGGTGCTGCGCCACCTTGGACCTGATCTCGGCGAAGGAAAGCGGCGGCATGACGAATGCGTCTGCGGGGAGCGCAGCAGCCGCATTATAGGTTTCTCGTGGCGCCCTGCATGAGGTCAGAGGGGCTCTGCCCCGCGCCTGATGCCTACCACATAGCCGGCCGCGAGGCCGAAGGCGGCGCCGCCCAAGTGCGCGAGCCAGTCGACGTAAGGGAGCAGGAAGCTGCTGAATATGAAGACCGCGACGAACCAGGCGAGCAGGTTGTAGTCAACCCTCTTCTCCACTGCGAACTCCTCGGCCACGGCCCCGGCGAGGAGTCCGAAGATGCCCCCTGACGCCCCGAAGCTCACGAGTGAGGGACCGCTCAGGAGACTGAGCACGTTGCCGGCCACGGCAGAGGCGAAGAAGACAGCGTAGTAGTCGCGCCCTCGAAAGGCGTGAGAAAGCAGCCCGTCGAGGAAGACCACCGCCATCGCGTTGAAGAGGACGTCGACGAGGCCGAGAGGGATCTGCGAGGAGAAAGGGATGACGACCAGTATCGAGGTGAACAGCTGATAGTAGAGGCCGCCGTCGACCGCCCTGTTGTACTGCACGAAGAAGTCGACCAGAGGCACGCCGTCGACGCTTACGGCGGACGCGACCAGCCCGAAGACGAAGCCGCCGAGTATCGCGACCGAGAGCACCTTGCCCTCCCTTGATATCATCGAGGCACCCCGAGCCTACTCGCCGTTCGCGTCAGGACCGCGGGGCAGAGAGCAATCCCTACGGCTTGGAGGGTTGGCCCGAGCCCGGCTTGCTTCCTATCTCCACCAGCTGGAAGTTCACCTGATACCTCTTCCCCTTGAACTCTAGCTTGGCAGACGCGTAATATCCCCTCGAGCCTGTGGAGAAGGTCTTCTCGCTGAGAGATATCTCGCCCAGCCGTTCCGAACCCTCGAAGACTTCGGCGCGCATGGGAGGCCGACCGGGGCCGAGATATTTAAGCGGGCGACGGCCGAGAAGCCCGACTCTCATAAGCCGTAAAAGCGGGCGCCCCGCGGCGCGACATCAGTCATGCCGAAGAATCCGGTCATCGAGGAGCTGCTGAAGAAGTACAGAGTGGCATGGGCGCTGAACCACTCCATGGCCGTGATGGGATGGGACATGGAGACGCACATGCCCGAGGAAGGAGCGGGGGCGAGAGGGGCCGCCTCGGGCCAGCTGGCCATGATGATGCAGAAGACGATAGTCGACCTTGACGGCCTGGTGGCCAAGGCGGAGAAGGCTCGGGACCTCGACGACATGGAGAAGGGCGTGGTGAGGGTCCTCAGACGAGAGGTCGACTTCTTCGTGAAGATACCCCCGGAGCTGGTGGAAGAGCGAGAGAGGGTCACCACCGAGGCTACCGTGGCCTGGCGAAGCGCCCGGAAGGCGTCCGACTTCAGGCTCTTCCAGCCTCACCTAGAGAAGATACTGAGGATCACGAGGAAGATAGCCGAGTGCCTTGAGTACGAGAAGCACCCGT
>JASHVX010000159.1 GCA_030044375.1 Nitrososphaerales archaeon
TGAGGACATCCGGCACTACTTAAGCTTGGAAGAATTTCGCTTGGCCTGTTCCTGTTCTTTGCCCTCGAGGAGCTCGCGGAGGGCGGCTACGGCCTTCCTGACCTCCCTGTCCATGGCGAGAGGGTCATAGCCCTTCGGCGGCGGGAAGTCGAGGAACTTTTGGTTCGGGTCCATGCCGAGGAAGTCCCTGCTCGACTCGTAGAGCGCCATGAGCGAGCGGCCGTCGAGCTTGAGGAGGTCTGACCTCCATACGTGGTGGAAGCCCTTGTCTGACACCACGGTCAGCTTGAAGTCGCCCTCAGCCTCCTTCTTTACGCTCTCCCAGAACGCCCTGTCGAAGGACCCAGGGCTGACCTTCTTCGACTCCAGCTTCGAGGAGTATGAAGCGACGAGCCTCCTCGCCCTCGCGGGGGAGATCTCGAAGTGTCTCGCGATGTCCGCCTCTGGCAGACCCAGCTGAGAGAGGTAGTAGCAGCCCTCCTCGAGGACCTCCTCGCTGACCTCGTCCGGCAACGCCCCTACGACTCAGTGTCGCCGTAAAAAGAGTGACGGGCCGATGCTGGGACAGACGCCGCTGGGGGATTAGCGCGCCCTGACCAAGACGGAGCCTCCGGCGACCATGACCTCGTAGACAGGCAAGTCTTCGAGGGGTTCGTCGAAGACCGCCTTCCCCGTGGCGAGGTCCCACACGGACCCGTGACCGGCGCAGGTGACCTTGGTCCCCTCCAAGGCGCCTTCTGAGAGGTCCCACCGCTGGTGGGTGCAGACCGCCCCCATGGCGTAGAAATTGCCCTCCACGTTTGCCAGCAAGACCTCTTCGCCCCTGACCCGGACGGAGAGCATCGTCCCTGGGGGGACGGAGGCAACGTCTGCGACCCTCTCGAAGCCGTCCATGGGACGATGAGGCGGGACCCCGGTCAAGGTCTTGGTCAGGCCGCCGGCTTTAGGGAGTCCTCGACTTCCTTCAGGTCCTTCAGTGAGTCGACGAACCACCACTCCCCGTAGTGCGGATAGGAGAGGAGCTCGCCGTGCGTGACGAGCTTGGGGAAGGTCTCCCTCTCGATGTCGCCCTTCTCAGGAAGGTGCTTCATCGCCTTCCTCGGGTCCAGTATGTAGACCCCGCCGTTGATCCACACGTCTGGGAAGGCGGGCTTCTCCTCGAAGCCGCGCACCATCTTGAGCTTGTCTATCTTGACTACGCCGAAGCGTGACCTGTAGGGGACGACGAGCATAGACGCCGTGATCTCGCCCGCCTGCCTGTGCGCCTCCACCATCCTTGCGAGGGGCAGGTCGGTGAATATGTCTCCGTTGGCCACCGCCACGAGCTCCCCCGCATCCTGCCCGTCGAGGGCGCGCCTTATGGCTCCGCCTGTGCCGAGGGGCTCCTCCTCGGGCGAGTAGTGCACCGCTGTCCCCTTGTAACTCGAGCCGAAGTGCTCCTTCAGCTTCTCCCACTTGTAGCCGCAGGCGAAGGTGACGGAGTCGACGCCTCCCTGCTTGACGAGCCACTCTATCTGGTACTCGGATATCGGCTTGCCCCTGACCTCTATGAGAGCCTTCGGCCTGTCGTCGGTCAGAGGCCTCAGCCTCAATGCCTGACCCCCGCTGAGGATTATTGCCTTCGTGCTGTCGGCGCCTTCGTAGAGGCCGCGCGGAGGGTGTAGATAACGTTGAAGCGCGCCGGCCGCCCGGAGAACTCAGCTTACGCTGGGGCCTGAGAAAATAAAGAGGAGAAAGCTGTCGTCTTATGACAGCTTTCTGATCAGTACTGCTAGAACTAGTACCAGTATGATTGCTGCGAGTACGGCAACCACGAGCACGTAAGTCTGCTCGGTGTTGACCGCGTTCATGATGCTGGATGCGTCTGACCCGACGGTCGACACGTTCGCCGTGTCGGTGTCAGTGTGGCTGTTGATGGCTGTTTGTGCGTTCGAGATGGCTGTCGTGATTGTGGTCACGGCGCTGTTGGTGTTGCTGTCGATGGTCGAGACCGCGTTGTTGACGTCGGTTGACACGTCGCTAGCCAGTGTGGTCATGTCGGTGTCAGTGTGCGAGTTGATGCTGCTGACTGCGCCGTTGACGGCGTTCGTGACAGTGGTCGATATCCAGGTCTCGAGGTTCGAGATCTGGGTGTTGGTGTTGCCGTTTATGGTCGAGACTGCGTTGTTGAGCTCGTTCTGGAGCGTGGTCGGCAGGTTAGCCAGCGTGCCGATGCTCGCGTTGATGCTGGTGAGGAAGTTGAATTCCCAGTTCCCTTGTGGGGTGACTGTGAACAGTGCGAAGATGTCAGGCGAGTAGCTGCCTTGAGAGGCCGCCTCCTCGTCGCTGGTGAGGGACACTACGTGGACGCCGGGGTTGAATCCAGCGCCGACGAAGGTCAGGTTGAGGACCCCGTTGGGCCCTGACTCTGCCGCGCCCTCGGTCCAGGTGAGAGTGTAGTGCGCTTCGGTGGTGCACGTCTCGTGGAAGAAGAAGTGGAACGGGGTGCACACAACGACGCCGGAACTCGAGGAGTTCTGGCCCACTACGGCGAAGTCCGCCATCTGGTTGTCGATGTTGACCGAGTAGTATGTGTTGGGGAACAGGCCCTCCGCGAGGGCTGTTACGAGGCCCGTGGTTGAGTTGCCTGGTTCCGCGTATGTGCTGTTGAAGCTGTTCGGTACGACGACCAGGGTCGGCAGGACTCCGAACTCCGCCGTGGCGTAGTTCGCACAGACTGCTCCCGTGAACGTTGGTCCGTGGTCCGTCGTGCACGCAGCGACCTCGTGGAGGCCACCATATGCCTGAGGGACGGTGAACCAATAGGTTTCAGCCGTGTTCGTCTCGCCGCTCGCCGTGGTCGTCAGGTTGAGCTCGCGATACCAAGTCGCGCTGGTGATCGAGGTGGCGTTCCAGTATATCCACGTGTTCGTGGAGGCTGGGAAGCCATAGAGGTAGACTGACACTGTCGACGATGGGTTGCTGGCGGGGCCCTCGTTGGTGTGGGTCACGCTGTCGTTCAGGACTATCGTCGGGTTGACGTCTACCGAGAAGGTGTAGTTGACATCGTCGTTGTTGACGATGAGGTTGTAGGTGCCCATGTGGATCACCGGTATCTCGACGGTAGCGTTGAAGCTGCCGTCTGCGGTGGTGGTCGCCGAACCAGCTATCACGCTGAGTTCGTTCGATTCAATCCAGAAGCTCACCGGAGATGAGACTGAGAAGTTCTCACCGGCGATGATCACTGGGCTGAACACATAGGTGACGACAGGCTGGGTAAGGTCGCACGAGTGTGTGGCCGTGTCCGCGCCTGTGTCGTTGCCGTAGTAGTAGCAGGTCGCTGAGGTTGTCTGATCACCGGAAGAGGTGACCGAGAAGTAGCCCTGTGTGAAGGCCTCCACCTGTGTGAAGGCTCTGTTGAACTCGGTGAACAACGCTGAGTTGTAGCCCGAGGTAGGAGTCAAGGCAGGCTTTGTTCCCACTATCGACGCGTTGACCGCGAAGAGGGTGATCGGAGTGGTCGGGTTGTTGGTTGAGCTGCCAATCGGGTTGATCGCTTGCGCGGTGTCCACGATTGGAGTCGAAGAGGCCGTGAACCACCCTTGACCAGTGTTCTGGCCAGAGAGCAGGACGCCGGCTGAGGTCGTCGGCGTGTTGGAAGGCCACGAGTAGAATGGATACGTGTAGTTGATGTTGACAGTGCCGCTCGCCGCGAAGCCGCCGCCCTTGATTATGACCGGCGTCAGGGCTGGCCCTGAGGCCGACGGGATGGACGGGGTCGTAGCGTTGGTCACTTGAAGCCCTGGAGTGATGACCAAGGTCTGCGCGGAAGCCGCCTCGGCTCCAGTGCTGCCGTCGTACACCTTGATGGTGTTGTATGCGGATGAGATGAGGATGGGTATCGGACCCACTACTATCGGTGTCATGGTGGTCGCGTACGGGAAGGATGTCATTGAGCAAGTTCCTGTACCGAGCCAGCCGATGTAGAAGGTGCCGTTCGCGTTGGTTACTGCCGAAAGGTCACCCGATGGGTTGGCGCAGAAGGCAGAAATCTGGAAGGTCGGCGAGTACGTCACGTCTGCCGGGTACTGAGAAGCGAAGCCGTTCTGGCTGAGGATCAGGTAGAACTGACCTCCAGAGAACTGCACTCCACTAAAGTCGATGGTGAGAAGACTGGTAGACGGATCCTCGGCGGTCACTGGCGTGCTTATCGCAGTCACGCCGTCGTGGCCTGCAGGGACGGTTACTGTGAGCGGGGCTTGCGTGAAGCTGCTCACTGTGCAGCCCGAAGCGTTGCAGGTACCGCTCGGCACAGAGTACCCTAGCGTAGGGTGCCCTGTCGAACCGAATACCGGCGCGAGTGGGATGATAGCAAGGAGAGCAGAGCATGCAAGAAGTGCAAGAAGGATACTAGTACTTAGTTTTCCTACATACGACTTTGTCGTATGGAAATCCATTTTCGGAGTTGCCTCGCCGACCGCGTATATAAGCACGATGAACAAAATGTCCAGTTTTCGAAACTACAGGTAGTACAAGAGGCAAGATTCGGGCTTAGGCGACGCTCTATGGCTGTCTTTCGACCACTTCGCCTGACATAAGCTAGATATGTGGTTCCACTGCCCAGATGGACTTCACTATACCGCACCTAGGCTCCGGACGACTGTTATGGGGCGCGCAACCTCCAGATTACCTTGAGAAGTACTTCCTAGCCGTCGCTCTGGCCATGCAGTACAGACTGGTGGCACCGAAAGCCAGGCTGAAGAACCCCCATGTTGCTATCGCGTAGGCGGGCTTGGCCATCAGCAGGCCGGCCAGCACGAAGAGGAGCCCGACTGAGACATAGACGATCCCAATCGAGATGCCGGCCCTCCGTCCCCAGCTGGCGTGGTTGATGTATGCGTACCTCGGAACCAAGGTGACCACCCCTAGAACCACCAGCAGACCTCCGAGGTCGCTGAGCGCGGCGGCCTTCCCTATGAGAAGGGAGACGATGACCAGGAACCCTCCGAGACAGATCACCACCGCGCTCGCTAGGAGCGACAGCCAGGCAAGCAGCCTGATCCCTTCTGGCTGGGAGCCCTGCACAGTGACGGGCGCCTGCCCGGCGCTCGCACTTCCGGCTGGAGCCGGTCCCGCGGGTGCGCCGACGGGAGTCCCGCAGTTCCCGCAGAATTTGGCGCCTGCCGGGATCTCCTTCCCGCAGTTGAGACAGAAGGTCAACCGTCAGTTCGGGCCCGCCTGAATAGTTAAGGGTTCGCGCGCTTGGATGTCAGTCTGCAGGCTCGGAGACTTCACGACACGACGAAGTATGCGAAGGCCGTGTTCCCCCACTCGTCCCCAGCTGCCACCGTGTATTCTCCCACGGGGAAGGGCGTCAGGGTGAAGGGGTACGACTGCTGATAGACACCGCTGATGCCGATGGTCGCAGACATTGACTGACTCCCCAGCTCGAGGGGCAGGGTCGCGACATAGCTCGAAGGGTGGAAGAGGTACCAGTCTGGTGGCGCGGGCTCAGACGGACAGAAGAGGAACGGGAAGACGTCCAGGGGTTTGGCGTCTGATATGTTCGTGCCGGTGTAGGTGCCTTGGTAGACGGCCACGCCCATGGGGTATATCGACCCGCACGGACTCGCCGCCAGGCCTTCGGCGGGCCAGTCAACTGCCGATGAGAGATTCAGCTGGCTCGAAAGCTGGTTGTAGTCCCCGAAGGATATCCCTAGCGTGCTCCCCTGCGTGACGACTGTGGCGTTCAGCTGCAAGGTCAACAGGAGTCCGCGGGCAGACGGGTCGCTCAGCACCAGAGGACTGGCCAGGACGACCTTCGTCAGCATCTCCAGGGGTTCCACGACCGACGAGTTGCAGTTCATGTCGGCTCCCTCCACCCAGAAGACGTAGGACCCTTGAGGAAGTGTCGCCGACACCGAGGTGGCGTTTCCGACTCCCTCTGAATAGACCCAAGACGAAGGGTGCCCCTCTGATGTCACGCCGGACTGCTGGAGGGTCGCGACGTACAAGGTCAGCCCGACGACTCCGCTGGACAAAGTCCCTGTCAGCTCGGACTCTGTCTGGACGGTGAAGTCCATGGCGTAGTGGCCCGCGACGCAGTCGTAGCTCGACGAGACCTCGAAGGAGGTGCCTGCAGGGATCAGCACGAGGCCGGACCCCGTCGAGGAGCCTGCTCCCACGCCTGGACCCGTCCCTTCGACCTTGCTCCCGTGGAGGGCCGTCGAAGTCGCGGCGAGCCCCGCGGCGACGGAGGTCGCCAGGGCCACAAGCAAGAAGACGGCCGCCACCCTTGTGATTCCGGGCCTCATGGGGCCCCACGGAGTGCGGGCCGGGATAAGCCTACTGACGAGAACAGCGTTCCCAGCACATCTTTCTGGACGTATGCCCTCTCTACTCTTAAATGGGAGGCAGGGTCGAGCGTTTCAGACTTTGTCAGGACAGGTAGTCGAGCAGGCCCATGTGCCCAACCTCCTGCCCAGGCAGCCCGAGGTCAACATAGGGACTAGCGGGCACGTTGACCACGGGAAGACCAGCCTGACCGCGGCAATCACGGGCATCTGGGCCAGCGCGCACAGCGAGGAGCTCAAGAGAGGCATAACGATCAAGGTAGGCTATGCCGACGCCGCCTTCTACAAGTGCCCTCAGACGCCTCCGCCTGCGTGCTACTCCACGAGCCCGACGTGTCCCGTCTGCGGGACGACCACCAAGCTTCTGAGAGCCGTGAGTTTCGTCGACTGCCCCGGACACGAGAGCCTCATGACCAACATGCTCGCGGGCGCGTTCCTGATGGACGGGGCCCTGCTCGTCATAGCCGCGAACGAGCCCGTCCCCAAGCCTCAGACGAGGGAGCACCTGCAGGCGCTCCAGATGCTGGGGATGAAGAGGATCGTCATAGCGCAGAACAAGATCGACCTGGTGACTGACCAGGAGGCCAAGAAGAACCATCAGGCGATAAAGAAGTTCGTGGAGAACACCGTGGCTGCGGACGCGCCCATAGTGCCCATATCGGCGCAGCAGCGGACGAACATCGACGCTCTGATAGAGGCCCTGGAGGACGTGGTCCCGACGCCTTCCAGAGACGCCAAGGCTGACCCTCTGATGTACGTGGTGAGGAGCTTCGACGTCAACAAGCCCGGAGCCGAGATAGAAGGGCTGTCAGGGGGCGTGCTGGGCGGAAGCCTCACCAGAGGGGAACTGGCCGTAGGCGACGAGGTAGAGCTCAGACCAGGGATGGTGGAAGAGAGGAGCGGCAAGTACGTGCCTGTGCTCACCCGCGTTACGAGCCTGCAGACCAGCGCCGGCAAGACCGAAAGGGTGGGGCCGGGCGGCCTCGTCGCGGTGGGGACGAACCTCGACCCGACCTTCGTCAAAGGGGACCAGATGGTGGGCAGCGTGATAGGGAGGCCTGGCACCCTGCCTCCGAGCCTCGAACACATCACTCTAGACGTAGACCTCCTCGAGACCGCCGTCGGCTCCGCGGAGCAGGTAAGCGTGGACAAGGTGAAGCCCGGGGAGAACCTGCGGCTGAACCTCGGGACCGCTTCGGCCCAGGCGGTCGTCACATCGGCGAGAGGTGAAACCGTGGAAGTGGACCTGAAGAAGCCGGTGGCCGTGGAGACTGGGATGAGAGCCGCGCTGAGCAGAAGGATCGCGGAAAGGTGGCGGCTGATCGGTTCGGGCGTCCTGAAGTAGCAGATTGACTAAGGTCATATTCGACAGCAGCTTCCTGATGGCGGTGGGCGACAACCCCACTCAGTGGATGGAAGGCATCTCTGACTCGGTGGGAGGGTTCGAGCCCGTCATGCTCGACTGCGTGTTCAACGAGCTGACCGCGCTCGCCTCGCTTGGGGGAGCCAAGGCCGCCAGGGCGAGGACGGCGCTCGAACTCGCCAAAGGCTTCTTGAGGTCGGGCAACGGAGGCGCCGAGACGGACAAGGAGATCGTATCGGCTGCCCTGACCATGGGCGCCGCGGTGGCCACTGCAGACGAGGACCTCATCAGCACCCTTTTGGCCAGGCGGGTGAAGGTCTTCGGCCTGAGTTCGGGCAGAGTAAGGGTCCGCTAGGGACCGGAACGGTAAAGGCACGCTTGGCGAGTCCTGGCGCGAGATGACCAAGCCCCTCGACCTCGACATGGAGAGCGAAGAGAAGCGCATCCTAAGGTTCGTCAGGCGGGCTGTCACCGAGGCCCGGGCCCGCGGCGTCGTGGTAGGGCTAAGCGGGGGCGTGGACAGCGCGGTCACCTGCGCGCTGTGCGTCAAGGCACTGGGAAGCGTTGGGGTGCTCGGCGCCCTCCTTCCCTCGTTGAGCACGCCCCGGAAGGACACCGAGGACGCGCTCAGGATGGCAGAGGCGTGGAGGATTGAGACCGTGACCATACCGATAACGGGGGCTGTGGAGGCCGTGACCTCGGCTGCGGGGTCGGTGGACGCGAAGATCCCCAAGGGGAACGTGCAGGCAAGGGTCAGGATGACTCTGCTCTATTATCTCGCGAACTCCAGAGGCCTGCTGGTCGCGGGGACCGGTGACAGGTCGGAGGAGGAACTCGGATTCTTCACCAAGTTCGGGGACGGCGGGGCTGACCTCCTCCCGATCGCCCACCTGTACAAGACGCAGGTCAGGGCTCTCGCCGAGCACCTGGGACTCCCCGACGCCGTGGCGCACAAGCCCTCGTCTCCCCACCTCTGGCCCGGCCATACCGCGGAGGAGGAGCTTCCCGCACCTTACGACAGGCTGGACCTGGTACTTCACTATCTTCTCGACCTGAAGGCGACACCGGCGGTCGCGGCCAAGCGGGCGGGGGTGAGCGAAGCGGTCGCAAAGGCAGCCCTCGAGATGCGTCGGAGGTCCTCGCACAAGAGGGCGGCGCCGCTGTCGCTCCAACCCTCAGGCGGAACGACCCGAGACGTGACCAAAGATTAATATCGCCACCCCGGCGCGAGGGGGAGACTCCTGAGCATTCATGTTTGAGCTAGTCAACCTAGAGGACGTGGTCCGCGTCCCTCCAGACAAGTTCGGCTCCCCCCTCGAGAAGGTGGCCCTGGAGCTGCTCAAGCTGAAGTATGAAAGCACCATCAATCCGGAGCACGGGTACCTGATACTCGTGACGCAGGTCGAGGTCGACAAGGTGGGCAAGATAATCGCAGGCGACGGGGCGACGTACCACAGGGTCACCTTCGAGGTGTTGTCGTTCTACCCTCTGAAGCAGGAGCTCGTGGAGGGCGAGGTGGTAGAGGTGACCGACTTCGGCGCGTTCGTCAGGATCGGCCCAGCGGACGCCCTGCTGCACCTCAGCCAGATAATGGACGACTACCTGACCAGCGACGTAAAGTCCGGCGTGATAACCGCGTCTCAGAGCAAGCGCACCCTGAAGGTCGGGAGCAAGGTGAGGGCGAGGATCACCGCCGTCAGCCTAGGCCACGGGATCTCGATGGGCAAGATAGGCGTGACGTGCAGGCAGCCCTTCCTCGGCGCGCTGGAGTGGATCGACGACGAGG
>JASHVX010000160.1 GCA_030044375.1 Nitrososphaerales archaeon
GGGAGGCAGCGCTGTGTTCGCGATCAGCGTCGAGAACATAGGGAGCAGCCCGGTCGTGGGCTTGACCCTGAGGATAGGAGACGAGCTAGTCGCCCCCGGAAGCTGTCCGCCGCCGTCGTCGGCCGAGCCGCCGACCTTCTGCGTCGGGTCGGCCCCGGTGGGCCCCACGAACAAGCTGGGGACCAGCCAAGTCGTCTCCGCGACCGGCGTCCCCCTCATGGGCTTCGACCCCGGCCAGTCCTACGCATACACCGTAGTCGCTACCTTCGAGGGAGGGTCGACATACGCTCTGGGCGGGTCGGTCGTAGCGACGGAGCCATAGGGGAGGCGAGAGGCGATGCGAACAGGGAGCCGCGAGAGGAAGGGCGTCAGCGAGATACTCGCGTCCCTCATAATGATAGTCCTGACCATGGTGGGCTTCGCGGTGATAGCGCCAGGCCTGGTGAGCAGGACGCAGGCCCAGGCGTCGACCGTGATGCAAGAGTACCAGGACGGCTCGATAAAGCTCGGGCAGATGCTCTCCGTGGTCTATCACTCAGAGGAGGCGTCCACCTGGGAGGTGGGTGTCTACGACTACGGCACACAGAGCATACCCGTCCTCTACGCCTTCGTCAGCACGCCGTCCGGCCCATGCGAGGACGGGTGCCAGTGCCCGTGGAGCCTGACCCCGGCCGGGTCTACCATCTCGCCGCAGACCCCGGTCCAGATAGACCTGTCCGTGGCCTCGTGCAAGACGGCGGCGGGGACCCCCGTGCCGACCCTCAGCCCGTACCCATCCTACCAGCTGTTCGTTTACTCTACGGACGGAGTTGGATACTCCTTCTCGTTGTGATAGGCCATGAAGGTCTCTAGGCGCCGCAGCCGTGCGATCTCAACTGTCATAGGCACGCTCATCTTCCTTCTGGCTGCGCTCGCAATCCTGGCCTCCCTGGGCCTGATGATCGCCCGCGGCCTGAGCTTCAACCAGGCGGCCATCAGCACGGCCGAGACGGTCAACGACAAAGGGAAGGAGTCGCTCCTCGTGTCGAGCGTAGCCGACCAGATAGTGCCGGCAAACCCCACGGCGCCGACATGTGGAGGGACTACCGACCCCGTGCTTGTGCGGAACGTCGGTGCGGTGACCTCGGTGGTGACGTACACCTTCGGGGTCGACTCCTCGGGCACGCTCTGGACGTGCACCCCGACCTCGTCGGCGACGCAGGTCTCGATCCCTCCGGGAGCGAACGCAACCCTCTATCTTCCAAGCCAACCCTCTGGAGGCTTCAACACCACGGGAGTGATAACGTCGCTCGGGAACACGTTCTATGGATACGGGGGCCTCTCGACCAACGACGCGCTCCCCGGGAACGCGATAGTGATAGGAGGTTCCCTTGCCTTCGCGCCCAGCGGACTCCGCTACTTCGACGGGAACTACACCCCGACCGGCGACGGCTCCGCGGTCGGAGGCTTCGCGCCCTGGCCTGCCACCGGGGGCGGGTCGGACTACGTCGGCGGCATAGGGGTCACATGCTACTACGAGGAGTTCTTCGGATGCACCTATGGTATCTCCTCGATCCTCTTCAAGGTCACGGTGACGAACCTGGACCCCGTGAGGAGCATCACGCTCAGCGCCAGCTCGGCGCTCTCCACGTCCGGCAGCCAGCACGGCGAGTGGTTCATAGTCGACTCTCTCCAGCCCGACCCGTCGGGCACTGCAGGGGTCGTCTACAACCCCTACAACCCTTACGCGCCTCCCACCATCCCCCCAGGGGCCACCAGGTCGCTTTACTTCGCGGCCCCCACCATCAACGGGACCGGCGCGCCTGACTCCCCTCCGCTAGGGCAGGCTTCCGCGTCGCCGATGACGCTGACATTGGTGGGCACCTACAGCGACGGCACGCTGTTCACCGGGTCGGCGACGTTCGGGCCGGCCTACTACACATGCGTCGGCAACGAGCCGACCTATGCGCAGGGCTGCCCGTACTACTACGACTTCTACAACCACAACAACTACGACTACCAGAACAACCTCGTGTTCGCCGACTGCAACGACGGCGAAGCCTGTCCTCTCGCGGGACATCCTGGTGCGACGGTCGGCCTCAACCTCACAGGCTGCGGGGGCTGCACCTTCGACTCGGCCCCCCAGGCCTATTGGCTCAACCCGAGCGGGACCGTCTCTGACGTCACGGCCTCGACGTCGTTGAACGAGGTGACCTTGGAGATCCCGACCTCGGCGAGCGTAGGGACCACGTACCAGGTGTTCATCACTGACGGCATCAACTTCGTAGACGTCACGGTATACGTGTCCTGAGTCGGCGCGTCAGCGCGACCGAGGGCGGGCCGGCGGCGGCGGCGCGCGGGCACAGCCCCGCCCACTCGAGGCTCCTGCGACAGTGGGGTCCCCCGACCTCCTTGCCGTCATCAGGGCGGGAGCTGCGGACACCGCCACAACCGCGTACGAGATGAGGGCTATGCCGGAGTCCTCCCCCTGGAAGGCGTAGCCGCAGAGGCTGAGAAGCAGCACAGGCCAGAGCACCAGTCGCAGCGACCAGCCAAGGGAGTCGCGGAGCAGGGGGTCAGACCTCCTTCCCAGCCTTGCGCTGGAGTCGACCCAAGCCAGGGCGATCGGCGCGAGGACCACGTACAGGGCCTCCTGCAGAGTGCCCAGCGGCGAGCCTCTCAGGCCCGGCGCAAGGAAATATGTCACGTAGAACAGGCCGACCAGACCTGCGCCGTAGACAGAGAACAAGCCGACCACTGATACCTGGCTTGCATAGGCCCTCACCCTGAGGGACCGCCTGAGGCCGAAGGACCAGTATGCCGCATAGCCCCCCACCCCGAGGGCCACCAGGAGGCCGACGACGTAGAGGCCGTACATGACCCCGACGGCGCTACTTGCCGTATGGGCTGACCTCCATCCCAGTGCTTGCGAAGCTGAAGTAGCCGGGCAGAGGGGGGAGGCCCCTCATCTTCCTTATCCTGAGCAAGGGCATGACCCTGAGGCCCTCCTCGTAGAGCTTGAGCTCGATCGTGCCGTCGAAGAGCTGCTGCATCGCGGTCACGACTTCGGGCTTGTGCATGCCCTCTTCGAGCGTCGCCAGGACCACCGCGTCGTATTGCTTGGCGCCGGCTCAGACCGAGAAGACGCCCAGTTGCGGTATCAGGAACTGGATCGCGAAGATCGAGACGACAGCCAGGCTCACCCCGATGGCTATCCTGAAGGTGTTCCTTCCCGTGAAGTCTATCGTCTTTCCGGCAAGGAACCCTGCGACGGCGGCCGTCTCTACCACCATCACCTTCGACAGGGTGAGGAAGGACGCGGGCAGGGCGAGCGCGCCCGACAGTATGCCTATCGAGACCCCTGAGCCGAGCAGGCCGCCGAACTGCTGGAGCATGTAGTACATCGTCATTATCACGACGGCGAGCCCGACGGGCGTGGCGTAGGCCAGCAGTCCGTAGACCCTCATGCTCGCCTTGGTCTCGCGCCTCACTCCCACGATCCGCTGGGTGAAGTTGGTCACGGACTCCAGGAGGGACGGCGTGCCGCCTCCCGTCTCCACGACCTCCCCGAGCAAGTAGAAGACCATCTTCGTCAGCCAGGACCTCGTCTTGACTATGACCTCGCCCACGCTGCTCCCAAGCTGTAGCTGGGAGGAGACGTCGTCCAGGACGCCGTCGAAGTTCTTGTTGTAGCTCCTCTCAGAGGAGAGCCGCCTGACCGCCTTCGTGATGTCGTAGCCTATCTTCTTGTACTCTGTTATGTCTCGCATGAACTGGGGGAGCGCCTCCTCGCACTTCCTCACCTCCCTCAGCTGCCAGTAGGTCGACCACCCATAGACGAGCGAGAAGGCGATTATCCCGCCCGCGGCGCTCAGCCACAGCGGCTGGTAGAACTCGTAGAGAGCCCCGAAGGCGATTATCCCTGCCCCCGCGGCCGGGAGCGGCCACCCCCTCACGGTGTCGTAGGTCTGGGGCTGCATGCGCAGTATCGTCGTGTACTCCAGGACGGCCATTATCGGTATCACGAGCCCGATCGTGCCCATGATCAGGAAGAGGGTGTCCCCCGCGGAGACGAAGGCCCCGGCTACCACTATCAGGGGCAGCGTGAAGAAGATCGCTATGATGGCCTCGCCGAGGTCGCTGGCCGACTGCGCGTAGCTCCGCCACCTGAACTCGTTCCAGTAGATCAGGTCCTTCGCCTTGTCCTCGAGGTAGCTCGCGGCGTCTCCGCCGCTCGCGAGTATCGACGTGTAGCCCTGGAGGTAGGCCCTGAACTTCTCGCTGGGATGCTGGCTTCCCCTCTCCGCTATCGCTCCCACCTGCGTCCTGCCGAAGAAGGTGCTCTCCCGGGAGATGAGCATCCCCTCGTAGCCGACCCACTTGAAGAGCCCCGCGCCCGCGACCTTTACGAGGCCGTTGTACAGGGTCAGGCCCGCCGACTGGAGTATGGCCGCGAAGATGGCGAAGTAGGGCAGCTCCTCGTCGACGCCCCTCACGGTGTCCCCGACCTTGGACCTGATCACCATGCTCGGGTAGAGCAGGATGAGGAATGGTATCGCGTTGGCGGCCAAGGGGAGCGGGTCGTCGAGGATGAGGGTGGCGGCTATCGAAGTCGGGAGGATGATGAGGGCCGAGGCCACGCAGTAGATGGCGAACCTCCTGACGTAGGCGAGCGGGCTGCCCGTGATCCCCGCCTTTATCATGGTCTCCGACACGTTGGTGCCGAGCGACATCACGACGGGGCTCGTGTTCACGGCGGTCTCCACGGACGGCGCGAAGCGCGAAGTGCTCCCCAGCAAGGCGTCCGCCACCTCGACGGACCCGACTACGAGGAAGCCGGTCGCGATGAGCAGCATCACCAGGGACGAGGCTTCGGTGCTCGAGTAGATGTTGAGCGGCGGAGGGAGGAAGGGCGATATCCTGACGCCCAGTTGCGCGCGCACCGACGGGAAGAAGCCGGTCCCGAACGATATGCTGGCGAGGACGAGGAGGAACCCTATCGCGAGCGCGAAGAATGCGCCGACCCTCTTGAGGATGCGACGGTATGGGCGGCGCCTTTCTGGGACGGTCACGGGACCTGGGGGCGCAGCCGCCGCCGGAGGCTCCGCGCCTCTGGCCCGGGAGGCGCCCGCCCTAGGCTGCACTACCGGTCGCCTCTCAGCTCGGAGGCGCTCCTGTAGTACGAGAAGATCCTGTCCGTGACCTCCTTGTAGGCGAAGGTCTTCGTGGCGACCAGGCTCTTGAGGAGCTCGGCCCTAGCCGTGAGCTGGTCGGAGAGCTCGTCCACCGTCCACCCGTGGTTCAGCCTCACGGAGTCGAGCCTCAGGCTCTTCTTCACGACCTCCTTCGGGTCCTTGGGGAGGAGCTGGTCGGTGGCGGGGTCCAACGAGAAGATGACCCTGGTCTTCAGGGCGGAGCTGGCAGAGGTCTCGGGGACGACCTCGGTGCTCTCGAGGACGCGCCTGGCCTGGGTGCCGTCGTTCCTGGTGAGCTTGCCCATGCGGAG
>JASHVX010000161.1 GCA_030044375.1 Nitrososphaerales archaeon
ACCAGTTCGGGCCTCGAACTGGTTAATACCGCGTCGATCTGCGACGGATGCATGGGCGCCACGGACACGACTGTAAGGCTCTCACCTGAGCTGTACGCGAGACTGTCCGACCTCCTTCAGAAGAGCGGAGCCGAGTCGGTGGACGAACTCGTCTCTAGGATAGCCAGGGACTGGGCTTCGAAACAAGCGTCCCAGGGGCCAGCCGCAAGGCCGCCGCTAGCGGCAGACGACGAGAAGGTGGTGGAAGAGAGGCTGAAGTCTTTGGGCTATCTGTAGGCCACCTGGGGCCCTCTCAAGCTCAAATAGAGTTGACAGCAGCCAGCAACAGGAAGATCGTCCTGTGGCTGACGCCCCCAACGTCGTGATAGTAGTCCTCGACACCATGAGGAGGGGCGTCCTCTCTGCCTACGGCGGGCAGGCAAAGACGCCTAACATCGATGCGCTGGCCTCCGACGGAGTCGTCTACAGAGACTGCATTGCTTCGTCGCCTTGGACCGCGCCCTCCCACGCATCGCTCTTCACGGGGCTTCTCCCGTCGGCCCACGGCGTGCACGAGACATGGGAGAAGAAGATAGTAGAGGTCTTCGGGTCCATGAAAGACGTTCAGGCGGAACCCCTCGCGTCTTACTTGACCGACAGGGGCTACGACACGGCCTGTTACTCAGCCAACGCCAACTTGGGACCCGGCTCGGGCTTCGAGCGCGGGTTCAGCCACTTCCGCCTCGTGAACGTCACAGTCCCCGACGAGGAGGCGACGAAGGCGGTCGCGCTGGCGAAGAAGTATGGCAAGACCAAACGGGAGGCGGCGCTGAACCTGGCTAAGCAGGGCAAGGTCGGAGAGCTCGTGCATCTCTTCAAGGAGGACAGGCGGCTGAAGAGAGAGCACAGGCGCAGGAACTTCCCCAGGGTCAAGGGGGGAGAAGGCATCACGTCCCTCGCGCTGTCGCAGAGGCTCGAGCAGCCTTTCTTCCTGTTCGTCAACCTACTTGAGATGCATGAGCCATACACAAGCGGCGACCTGGGGGGCGAGCCGAGGCCCATTTCGGACCTCTTCGGCACAAGACCCGTGAGCGAATCCTTGATGGCGGAAATCAGGCGGAAATATGCGGAAGAGGCGTCAGTCGTCGACGGGTTCGTCGGAAGAATCTTGGGCAGGCTGAAGAGCTCGCGAGCGTACGAGGACTCGCTGGTTGTCGTCACCTCCGACCACGGGCAGGGCCTCAAGGAACGGGGGTTCTTCGGGCATGGCACGTTCCTTCACGAGGAAGTAATCGGGGTGCCTCTCATAGTCAAGTATCCGAAGGGCGCCAGGCCAAAGCAAGCGGCCGGATACCAGCCCCTCCACAGGGTCCAGGAGCTGGTCAAGGACTCGCTCATCGGAGTCAACGACGGTCTCAGCCTCCACTCCGACCATGCCGTGGCGGAGTCCTTCGGCGTCCCATTCGGGGTCGACAGCGTCTCCCAGGCACCAGACTTCGCGGCAAAGCGAGAGAGGTACGACAGGCCGCGAAAGGCGGTGTACCGGTCAGGCCTGAAGCTTGTCGTGGACGGGAAGGACGGGTCCATCGAGGAGTTCAGCCGGGCCGGGGAGCCTGCAGACCCACAAGCAGAAAGGAAGGAACTTCAGGAGATGGTGGCCCTGCTGGCCCAAGCCGGAGACGGCGCCTTCGTCCTCCCCTCGGTCGGATAGCCTCACGGGCCCCTGGCCTCGTCCTGCCGTCCGAGGCGAAATCCTATGGTCCCTAGGAACGCCTTGGCCAGCGACCTGAAGGCCGAGTCGAACGCCAAGAGGATGCCGAAGTAGACGGCGCCGCCTAATATGACCGCAACGAGCAGTCTGACCCCGTACGCCACGGTCTTCACCCCTGTCGGGAAGAAGACACCACTGACGCCGTACAGGACCAAGGCCATGACGATGGACGCGCCCGCGTACCACAGCATGGAACTAGTGAGCGCCAGTCTGGTCCTCCTCAGGACCCTTCTCATCTTGACCGCCACCAGCACGCACATGAGGAGGAACTGGGAAAGGCCCCAGTATGTCGCGAACTGCGCCACAGGCTGGGAACTAACGAGGCTGGCGCGCGCGATCAGGAACACAGACGAGAGATACGCCACGTAATAGACCGTGTTGGCGGCCGACACGTACATCTGGTCGCTGCCAATCAAGCGCTTGCCCCTGTCCTCGCCCGCGACCAGGTCGGTAGTGTCCGCACCCATCAGCGTCTGGTCGAACACCGAAGACACGAGAGCGACCACTGCAGCCAGCGAGAGGAGTATGAGCGCGTCAGCGCTGCTAGCGTAGGTCGGCTTGAGGAGGAAGAGGATCCTCGGGGCGAGGGCGATCGTCCCCGCCGCCATCGGGGCTCCGAATAGGAGCGAGAACTCGAGGAGCTTCCCCGGCAGTCTCTCTGACCTATTCCGCAGCAGGAGAGGGTAAAGCGCGACTGACAGGAAGGTGGAGTATCCGACGATTGTCGCCACCTGGAATGCGGCCTGGTAGTACCCCGCGAGGACCGTGCCTCCCTCGCTGACCGAGGCCACGAAGGTGTCGGCAATGCTGAGCACGTAGGTGAGCGAGTAGAGGGCCGGGACGTGGTAGTCCTTGAGCCACTCCCTTGCCTTACCTAGGTCTATTCTGTCCTTCCTTACGTCCTTGAGCTGCAGGGTATTGCAGCCTGCCTGCACAAAGTAGGACGTGGCTATCGAGAGGATGACTCCGTCTATCCCTCCCTTGTAGGCGTAGAGGGTCAGGTAGGCGACAACGAGCTTCGCGGGTTCGGAGACCATCAGTGAGTAGGCTCCTATGGCTGGGTCGTGTCCCAGGACGAGCGCCTGCGTTGCCAGGCTCCAGTACACGAGAGGCACAAGTATGGTGGCGAGGAGGAACGGCGCGAAGGCCGCGCCGACCTGTGAGTGAGTCGCCACAGCGAAGACCAGGTAAAGGCAAACGCCGGCGGCACTCATCATCACGCAGAGGGCTTGCGTCGTCCTCCCGACCATCCCGCCTCGCGCGACTTCCCTGGTCGCCCAGTACGTGAAGAGACCGACTGGGAAGGTCGAGAACATGAAGACGTCCGTGATGAACTCCCACAGACCAAAGCCGCTCGGGCTGAGGGACCTCGTGATCATGACGAGGAAGAGGAAGCCAGTGAAGACGCTGATCATTCTAGAGATGAAAACGATGAGGCCGGTCTTCCTCGGCCTCAGGTTCTTGCTCAACCGGATTTCACGCGCCGGGCAGGC
>JASHVX010000162.1 GCA_030044375.1 Nitrososphaerales archaeon
CGGGGCGGTCCTGTTCTCTGCGGCCGCGTTCTGGTACGAGGCTCTGCGCGCGTGGCGGACGGCGCCCACGTTCTGAGCACGGGTCTTCGGCGGCTCTTTCAACTTAAGTAAGGCTCGGGCTCTGATGTACCAGCCGATGATCAGGATAGGGCTCATCGGAAAGACGAACGCGGGGAAGACAACCCTGTTCAATTCCATGACGCTGCTCTCCGCCGAGGTCTCCAACTATCCTTTCACTACCAAGACTCCGGAGATGGGGATCGCGAACGTCGTGACCCCTTGCGTGCACAAGGAATTCGGGGTGGTCGACGACCCGGGGAACTCCAAGTGCGACGACGGCTGGAGGTTCATTCCAGTGGAGGTCACCGACCTGCCCGGCCTGATCAAAGGGGCCTGGATGGGGAAGGGCCTGGGCAATCAGTTCCTCACGGTGGCGGCCCAGTCCGATGCGCTGCTACACGTCGTCGACGCGTCAGGTAGCGTAGACAAGGATGGAAAGATATCAGACCCTGGGACAGGCGATCCCATCGCAGACTTCGACGACGTGGAACTCGAGCTCGTGCAGTGGTACGCCAAACTCTTTGCGCAGAACCTGCCCAAGATCTCGAAGCTGTCGAAGACGCCGGGCTACGGCGTGCCCAGCGCAGTCGAAGAAGTGATGCATGGCATCGGGGTACGAAAGGAGCACGTCGTCATGGCGATGAGCGAGAACCTTCTCGGCGACAAGGCGTTCGACTCCTGGACTGAGAAGGAGACGCAGGCATTCTGCTGGTCGCTCAGGGAGCTCTCGAAACCCACACTGATCATAGCCAACAAGATGGACCTTCCGTTCGCGGCGGAGAACTTCCAGAAGCTCAGAGAGAAGCACAAGGGCCTCATAGTCGTGCCCACGAGCGGAGAAGCAGAGCTCACGCTCCGGAGGGCGGAGGCGAAGAGACTGATCAGATACGTCCCTGGCGAGGAGAGGTTCGAAATACTCAAGCCTCAGGACCTCAGCGACGCTCAGCGGAGCGCCCTTGCATACATAAGAAGGAAGGTCTTCGGCGAGTACCTTAGGACCGGGGTCCAGTTCGCGCTCAACATAGCCGTCTTCAAGCTGCTAAAGATGAACGCGATCTACCCTGTGGCCGACGCAGAGAAGGTCGGTGACAAGCATGGAAGGATCCTCCCTGACGTCTATCTGATGTCCAACGGGTCGACCGTGGAGGACCTGGCGAAGGCCGTCCACTCTGACCTTCTCAAGGGGCTCGTCTACGCGCTTGACGTGAGGAGCGGACTGCACCTTCCGGCCAACTACGTCCTGAGAGACCGGGACGTCCTCTCAATCGTGTCGACCGGCAAAAGGGCCTAGCTGAGCCTTAAATCCGGCGTTGGCATTCTCAGCCGCCTTGCCTTACCGGGACTTCCTACTCTCTGACCTAGAGGTCAGGTATCCTTTCACCCCGAGGTCGAGGAAGTTCTTCGAACTGATGCCGGTTGAGGAAGGGCTCGCAAGCCGCGAAGTGGTCGCGCAGACCGAGACCAGGCTACTGAGCGCGCTTGGACGCGCAAAGTATCAGCCACACATATCAGAGCTAATCGAGTTCTCGAGCTTCTTCGCTGCGGCGCTCGTAGCGAGCCAGGACTCTGGGCTTGCGTCGAGGTTCGCGAAGAAAGAGGCTGACAGAGCCAAGCAGTTCTTCAACAAGGAGGCGCCGGCTGACAAGGTAGTCGTAGTGGAGGAGTGCCTCGGGACAAAGACCTCTGAGGTCGGCGATGGCAGCCGGCGTGGATACGCGCTTCCGTTCGAGGGCTATCTTCAGCTCGTCTCGCGCTATGAGCTCGCGAAGTCCCCGAAGTGGAAGCTTGTCAGGCAGGCTCTACTGGGGGGTACCGTCTACATGAGCGCAAACCTGTTGGGAGACTTCTTCGGAGACTGCGCAGAGGGCGCCATTGCCGACGGAGTGGCCAGGCTCAGGAAGGCCCTGTTCCCCAAGCAACTCCAGGCGACCAAGGTCCGGGTCTTGCAGTACGTCCCGGCGGCAGGCGCAAAGGGGGGCAAAGGATATCGCTACGTCGAAGACCTCCTGAAGCACCCGGTGTCAGATGGAAGACACAGGCTGATCTGGCTGGTCCTCGCACCGTATCTTGTCAATGTGAGGAAGCTTGAAGACGAGGAAGCGATAGAGTCGATCAGGGCCTTCGTGGCCGTGGCCGGCGAGACCAGCGACCTGAAGAGGTTCATCCAGTATAACGTACGGAGAGCCCGACGGAACGGGCTGCTGCCCCCTAGGTTCTCGACGTTGAAGGACGAGCACCCGGACATCTACGGCCTCCTTCCGAAGGAGGTGCTGGCGGCAGAGGGCAATGTCAAGTCGAACGCCACAAAGGACCAGGCTTCGACCTGAGCCGAGTGCAATGCCTGAAACGCTGCGCGGACACCCGGTTTAAATCGGGACGGCTCTGTAGGTGGCTCAGGCGGGTGAGTGACCTCCATCCGATCCGCCATAGAAATCACGGAGTGGGAGGAGAAAAAGACGCAAGACCAGAGAGAAAGCCTGCCTGTATCGGAGATCTTCCTTAGCGTGCAGGGAGAGGGCATCCATGCAGGGACGCCGACCGTGTTCCTTAGGACATACTACTGCAACCTGACATGTGAATGGTGCGACACGAAGTACACCTGGCTCAACCAGGCAGCCGCGAAGGAAGGCTCGGAATATCGACTGATGACCACGGAAGCAGTCGTCATAGAGGTCCTCAAACACCGCTGCCCGCATCTGGTGGTGACGGGAGGCGAACCACTGATGCACCAGGAGTCGCTTGCCTCTGTGCTGACGAGTCTGAAGGCGGCGGGCTTCTTCGTGGAGGTCGAGACGAATGGCACCACGGCCCCCACGCCCGAGTTCGAAAGGCTTGTCGACTGCTTCAACGTGTCGCCCAAGACATCGAATAGCAGGGTAGCTGAGAAGGCGAGGATACGCCCGCAGGCGCTGGGGGTGCTAGCAGGATCCGACAAGGCGTG
>JASHVX010000163.1 GCA_030044375.1 Nitrososphaerales archaeon
GGTTGGGATAGCCGACAGGTCCCAGATGAGGTACAGCGTGATAGTCGGAAGAGACGCGCTGAGGTCCGGACACTTCCTGATAGACCCGTCGAGGAGGAAGAGGAAGGCGGGCTCTCAATCCAAGCGTTAAAGCGGGGGCGCAGGCCAGGCGTAGACCAGCTTGAGGATTCCCGCCCATGCCACTCCAGCCGACGGGGGTGTGGCTCCCCCGGGCCGCAGCCTGCGTACTGTCCTTGGTGTCGTCGCCGCCCTCGCGCTCATAGTCGGGGTTGCCGCGCTGGTGATAGTGAGCGGCCCACAGCGCGCCGCGACTACCACGACGACCACCATGTCAAGCACCTACATCGCGAGCAGCGCCGGCTCGATCCTCGCAGGAGCAGAGCAGGGCGACCCGGCTGGCTTCACGCCGAAGTCCAATTCTACCACGGCGACTGAGAGTGGCTGGGCCGAACTCCAGAACCTCAATGACGGTTCCTCTGCGAACCTGACCGCGATAGTATACGCCTCAGATAACGGGTCCCAAGGCTACTACGAGAGGTTCGTCGCCAGCGTGAGCGGTGAGCCCGGCTGGAGCAAGATCACCTCGTATCTGTCCTCCTTCGAGGGCTATGGGAGCTGCTATGGATATGGCGAAGACGTCGACAGCCTTGCCGTGGTCAACGGCGTCTGCACGAAGGGGAACGTCTTCCTGGAGGTCCACCTGGCATCGTCCGCGTCCTTCTCCGACCTGGAGAACGACCTGACAGTCCTGATGGGGGCATTGTACCAAAGCGCGGCGTGACGCGCGGACTCAAGTCTATGTGCTCAGGACGTCCAGCTTGCCGCTCTTGCTGAGGGTCGCAACCCTCTCGAAGCATATTCTCAGCCACGGCGCGAAGTTCTCTGGGTTGTTCTCGATCTCCTTCTTCAGTTCGGCCATGGACACCCACTTGTAGTCCATCACCTCGTCTTCGTTGAACTCGACGCCGCCGTCGTATCTGCCGAAGAACACGTGGTCGAACTCGTGCTCGGTCAGTCCACTCCCCACGTCGGCCTTGTATACGAAGGAGAAGGCTTCCTTCATCTCGCAGTCGAAGCCCATCTCCTGCATCAACCTGCGGTGGGCCGCCTGGGAGACGCTCTCTCCAGGCATCGGGTGGCTGCAGCAGGCGTTTGCCCACCTGCCCTTGCTGTGGTACTTCTCTAACGACCTCCTCTGCAGAAGCGTGTCCCCTTTGCCGTTGAAGACGAAGACCGATATCGCCCTGTGGAGCTTCGCGCCAGCTTGGTGGGCCCTGAGCTTGTCGTCGATGCCTATCTCCCTGTCGTTCTCGTCAACGAGCACGACCTTCTGAATGTCGCTGTCAGGCACTGCGTCAATGCGCGAGGTTCGCCGGCATTTATCCTCTCTCAAGAGAGGACCGCCTAAGGCTCAAAATCCCCCGTGAGCGCCCACCGGGCGGGATGTCAAAGTACAGGCGGTTCCTCTCTAGGCTGCTCCCCGACACCTCCGGC
Organism: Nitrososphaerales archaeon; assembly: GCA_030044375.1. Classification (GTDB taxonomy): domain Archaea; phylum Thermoproteota; class Nitrososphaeria; order Nitrososphaerales; family Gagatemarchaeaceae; genus UBA183. Next base: position 1,495 of record JASHVX010000163.1, read on the forward strand.
CCCTTCAGAGCCTACAGCAGGAAGTGGCTCATCCTGTGCGTCCCGTTGGGCTGCCTGACCGGCGTGCTGACGATCGTCCTAGACGAGCTGGTCAGGAGGGTGCTGCTCGGAGGCACCAGCGCGCAAGGGCTCGCCCCGGGGTACGTGGTCAGAGCTGTCACCTACTCCCCGGTCCTCGCGTTCGCGCTCCCCTTCGCCGGCATACTGCTGACCGGCTTCGTCCTCTGGCGCTTCGCATCCAAGCCCCTGCTGAGCGGGTCTGACGAGGTGCTCGACCACTATCACCACGACGTCGGGCCGATGTCGGTGAAGGAAGGGGCGGCGAAGTACGCGTGCGCCATCCTGACCATCGGGATGGGCGGGGCTGCCGGGCTGGAAGGTCCGAGCATAAACGCGGGCGGCGTCATCGGCTCGTGGATTTGGAAAGGCATGAAGGCGAGGCTCGGCCTCACCCGGGACGACCTCAGGATCCTTCTTCTCGCGGGCGCCTCCGCCGGGATAGCCGCCGTGTTCAAGGCCCCGCTAACCGGGATAATATTCGCGATAGAAGTTCCCTACAAGGATGACATCGCAAGGAAGGCGTTCCTGCCGTCGATCATCTCCGGCGTGACATCCTATGCGACCTTCGTCTCTGTCGAAGGGACCCGCCCGCTGTTCAGCTTCGCGGCAGGCACAGGCATCCTGACCGCCACCGACCTTGTGCTGGCCGCCGTCCTGGGCCTGCTGATAGGCTTCCTGGCAGTGTGGTTCTCGAGGCTGTACAACGCGCTGAGGGCCGGGATGAGCTCCCTACGCGGGCACTTCCTGACGAGGTTCCTCGTAGGCGGCGCCGTGGTGGGTGGCGTCGCCCTCCTGGTTGACGTGCTCTACTCCACGCCCTACACCTTAGGGCCCGGCTACGACCTGATACAGGGGAGCCTTGCGGGGAGCTACGGCGTCGAGTTCCTCGTCGCAATCCTAGTCCTCCGCATGGTAGCCACGGCGTTCACGCTGGGATCGGGAGGCGTCGGGGGAGTCTTCTTCCCTCTCGTGGTCTTCGGGTCCCTGGTCGGCTCCCTGTTCGGCATCCTGGTCCATCAGAACGTGGCTGTGTTCGCGAGCGTCGGGCTTGCGGCCTTCATGAGTGCCGGCTACAAGACTCCCCTCGCCTCAGTCACCTTCGTGGGCGACACGACGGGCAGCGTGAGCTACCTGATACCTGCGATGATAGGGTCGGCTGTCGCCTACGTCGTCTCTGGCGGGACTTCGGTCTCCCACGAGCAGATTCTCTGGGAGGAGCCGCCCTCGGCTGCCAAGCCTGCCTGAGTCGCCGCTCGTTCCCTCCGTTTCGCCACGCGCGCATCTCTGCGGGCCACTTTTTGCCCTTTTTACGGCCCTGCGTTCCAACTATTTCATTATTCTGTGAGTGTACGTTGATGAAAAAGGAGAAGGGCCTGCCGACTCCTTCCGGTGCTCATGCTCAGACATCAGAAGGTAAGACTGGTCTTGCTGGCGGTGGCGATCGGGCTCGCCCTGCTCTCCGCATGGACAGGAGTCCATCTGGGACCTCTCGACGAGGTGGGAGGCGGCGGTCCAATCTGATGGACCGCCCCG
>JASHVX010000164.1 GCA_030044375.1 Nitrososphaerales archaeon
ATGGTGGGAGAGGAGGTCAACGAGATGCAGCTCGCCGGCTGGATCGGGACGACCACCATCCCGGCGCTCCGGGCCACCCCGGCATGGGCGGGCCTCTGGTTCTCGGTCTTCCCCAACGTGCAGACGTTCGTCGGGCAAGCGGCCGCGCTCCTTCTCGTCGGGGGCGCATACTTCATCTCCAAGCGCAGGATGTCGAGGCTCGTGGGCCGTCAGGCTCCAAGTGCGGACCTTGCCATGGTCTCTCCTGGCGGCGGCCCGGGTCCCACGTCAGGCACCAGGCCGTCGGCGGCGGAGCAGGTCAATGCACAAGCCGAGTGACTTGCGTCTTCGACGGTGGTGACTAGGTTAGACGACGGGGCTACGGAGAGGCTGCCCCGTCTGCCGGCCGCGCTTGCTCTTGCCTGTCCCTCGACTTCCTGACCGCGAGGTACGCACCGACAACGGCGACGGTCAGAGCCGCCGCTATCCCGAACTGGAACGGGAACTCAGGCACCCCTTTGGAGGTGGAGCTGATTGACGTCACTGACGAGGACGAAACCGCAATGACCGAGACGGTGTTCGAATCTTGGTTCGCCACGAACAGCTCGTCCCTCGAGGTGTCGAGCGCTCCCCTGTCGGGCCACGAGCCGACCGTGAGGGTAGCCACCACGGTGTTGTTCGTGTCAGAGATCACCGAGAGGGTGGTGCCCCCATAGTTCATGACATAGACTTCGCCTGTCGACGGGACGTAGACGGCACCGTACGGCGTGCTGCCCACTGGCACCGTGGCGACCACCGAGTCGTTCGAGTCGGAGATCACGGAGACCGTGTTCGACTCCGAGTTCGCGACGAATATCTCGCCCTTGGCCGAGTCGTATGCCATCCCCAGAGGCGCCTCGCCGACCGTGACGTTCCCGAGGACGGCGTTTGTCGTGCCTGACACTATGGTCACGTTGGCGGCGTCTTCGTTCGCCACGAACAGCTCTCCCTTGCCGGAGTCGTACACTATGCCCCTCGGGAGGGAGCCGACGGCTATGTTCGCGACGACGGTGTTGTTCGCAGCCGTGATGACTGATAGGGAGTTGTCGTCGGCATTGGTCACGTAGATCTCCCCGTTGCCCGAGTTGTAGGCGAGCGAGTTGGGGGAGTCGCCGACCGTCAGTGTGGTTACCACGGAGTTTTTGCTGTCTGAGATGACCGACACGGTGTCGCTTCCCGTGTTCGCCACGAACACCTCTCCGTTCGCAGGGTCATACACTATCCCCTTCGGCTCGCTGCCTACAGAGATGGTCGCCACCACCGTGTCGGTGCTGTCGGAGATGACCGAGACCTTGTCCGTCTCGACTTGGGTCACGAATAGTTCACCCTTGCCCGAGTCGTATGCTACGCCTGTGGGTTCTCCTCCCACGCTCACCGAGGTGACCACCTTCTGCGCGGTCACGATCGGCACGAAAGCTGCGGCAACCAACAGTATGGAGAGGAAAAGGAGAGCCCTCATCTGCCCCAGACGGCGCGGAATCCTGGCTCCCACTCTGCACGCTTCTCTGCGCCAGCTAAATAAGACTTGGTTAGAAGCCGCGGACCGTTCTAGAAGAGCGCGTCCATGACGAACCTGCTGTGGTCCAGCACCTTCCCGTCTTCCCCTATCTTGGACTCGCGCGTTATCTTGCCGTCGCGGATGGCGCAGACTCGGTTGCACTCTGCTACCACTATCGGGTCGTGCGTGACAAGGACGAACGTCGCGTGCTCCTCCTTTCGCAGGGACTTCAGCACCTCCATGAGCTTCTTCGCCGACTTCGAGTCGAGGTCGCCGGTCGGCTCGTCGCCCAAGACTATCGCGGGATGGTTCACCAGTGCGCGCGCGACAGCGACGCGCTGCTGCTCCCCTCCGCTGAGCTCGTCAGGCATCCTGTCCGCCTTGGCGCCGAGAGCCACGGCCTCCAGCAGCTCAAGCGCGCGGTCCTTCTGTTCTTCGAGCGGCGCCTTGGCCAACGCCATGGGCAGCTCGACGTTCTCAGCCGCAGTGAGAGTGGGGATCAGGTTGTAGAACTGGAAGATGAAGCCTACCTTGCGCAGCCTGTATTCCGTCAGCTCCGCGTCGCTCATCCTACCCAGGTCCTCGCCGTCGACCGTCACCGTCCCCGAGGACGGCCTGTCCAGACCCCCGATCAGGTTGAGCAGCGTGGTCTTGCCCGACCCTGAGGGCCCTATGATCCCGAGTATCTCTCCCTTCTGGACTGACATGCTTACGCCGTTGAGGGCGGGGACAGGTACCTTGCCTCGCTTGTAGCGCCTTTGAAGGTCCACCGTCTGGACGAGCATCTCAGACATGCCGCAGCGCCTCCACCGGATCCATCCTCGAAGCCCTGAGCGCCGGATAGATCCCTGCGACGATCCCCACCGCAGTACCCAGAGCTAGGCTGATTCCGAGATTGGAGGCTGTGAGCGCCGGCCTCAGAGCCCCGCTGAAAGCCGCTCCGAAGGTGTGCGACGCTGACGTCCCTGTGAACAGGGGGAAGGCGGCGGAGGCGACCACGCCGATGAACACTCCCACCACGGCTCCTATCACGCCGATCAGCAGCGCCTCGCCCAGGAACATCTGCATCACCTGCCCCTTCGTGGCGCCTATGGCCCGGAGCGTCCCTATCTCCCTGGTCCTTTCGCTGATGGACATCATCATCGTGTTGACGACCCCGAACCCGCCCGCCAGTAGGGCTACCAGCCCGATGACGGTGAAGAATGTGGTGAGGGTGCCGGACAGGGAAGAGGCAGGCGCGGTTATGCTGCTCGCCACGTTGGCCGTCACGCCTGATATCACAGACTCTATGTCCGAAGCCACCGCGCTCACGAGCGACGGGGTCGTGGTCTTCACGAAGATCTCAGTCACGAGCCCATAGTCTGAGCTGATCGACTGGGCGTCAGACAACTCGACATAGCCCGACCTAGATGTCGGCCCGAACGTGCTGCCGCTCGAGTAGATGCCCACGACCTTGAACGTCGATCCTCCCGTGGAGTTCGCCCCGACGGTCACGTTGGACCCGACGCTGACCCCGAGGTTGGTCGCTGTGACGCTGTTCAGGAGAATCTGGCCCGCGCCCGTCAGGTTGCCGCCGCTGGTGATGTCGAGCCCCGTCGCAGCCTCAGAGTAGGTGCTCGGGACTATACCGTAAAGGAAGACGTTCGCCCCGTCGACGTAGCCTGACGTCGAGAGCTCCGGAGAGGCTACGTACACGCCGGTGATGTTATCGATCCGGCCTACAAGACTCGCGTTTATGGGGTCTCCGCCGCCGAATATCATGCTGAAGCTGCCGCCTCCTCCGCCGCCCCCGAAGCCTCCGGTCTCAGTCCCGTTGAACTTGAATCCTCCGGGGAACGACGGAGTGGTGGCGTTCACCACTGTGATCTCAGATCCCACAACGTTCCGCAAGAAGCCGTTCGCCTGGGTAGAGGTGCCCGCTGCAAGCGAGAGCAGGACGAGTATCATGGCGACTCCTATCACTATTCCTGAGACCGTAAGCGCCGTCCTCATCCTCCTGTGCCTAAGGTTCCTCAGCGCGAGGCTCATCGAAGACATTTGCCGACGAAGAGGCCTAGCCTTGACTGTAATAATATCCTTATTCCGAGAACCCTCCTAGATTGCTCCGAAATCCTCGCTTCTAGTCGAGGTGCGCGTGGGTTTAGAAAGAAAAGGAGAGGGAGCCTCTCGGCTCCCAGGTCCCTACCGGCTTGCCGATGCGGGGCTGGACGCTGTCTGGCCTGTGCGGAGCGACGTGCGAGACCGTCTCAGGTAGTAGACGGACCCGATGGCGGCGAGTGCCACCACGACCGTGGCCGCGACCGCGACCGACGAGGAGGACATGGAGGCTGGGGCGGGGATGATGGTCAGTGAGTCGGCCGAGGCTACCGCGTACCCTTCAGTCGAGATCTTCGCTGACGGGTCGGACTTGACCGACAGCGAGTAGGTCTGTCCGTTGAACGTCGCCGAGGTGCTCAGGTCGAAGGAACCCGAGATGGTCTTGGAGTAGGTGGTCGTGTTCGTGGAGGCGTCGTAGTTTCTGGTCCAGGTTGTCAGCGGCGTGTCCAGGGCAGAGAAGTTGAGGGTGGCGTAGTTCCAGATCCGGTCTCCGCCGAACCTGCCCGCGAGGAATGCGGAGACGACCGGGTGGTTTCTGAAGGGCTGGGCTAAGGCCGAGCCGACCAGGTTCACGTCAACCATCTGGCCTTGGAGGTTGAGCGTCATGTTCCCTGGTACGGCGAAGGCGCGCCACCCTAGGTCCACGTGCACGGTGCCGTTCACTATGGAGAACACGTCGCCGACCCAGGCGGTGATGTTGGTCGACTTCTGCACGACCAGCGCTGTTGCGTTGCCCTTCGCCTGAAGTGAGTATGTGACTGTCATGTTCTGCACTTGAACAAGACTGTCACGGAGGTTGAAGCCTCCCTGGAGCATGAGCACGGGCCCAGAGCCCCCCGAGAAGCTCGACGAATAGCTGACCGAGGAGCTGTAGTTTCGGAGTTCCTGCGACAAGGTCGAGTTCGAGGGATAGGTGAGTACGATGGTGGTCGTGCTCACGCTGTCCAGCCCGGCCGTCTTTGTGGTGGGGTTGATCGTCACTGTCAGTGTGGATGCACTGGCGACTGGGATTGCTGTGACGACCAGCAGGGCCGTCAATGCCAGCGACAGCATCGCATATGTTTTCTTCATCAGTTTTTCGTAAATCTTCACAGCCTGATTAAACCAACGCATTTGAACGCCCTGTTTCAGTAATTTCGCCGAGTTCGCGCGGCCAACCTTAAAATCCCTTGAAGGAGTGCCGGTCTGCAGGTGCCCTGGTAGTATAGAGGTCAGTATG
>JASHVX010000019.1 GCA_030044375.1 Nitrososphaerales archaeon
GTCGGCCATTTTCCGGCGACCTCACGCGGCCCGAGACATGGCGGCCCATCTATGACGAGACCGGCTCCGTGGTGACGAACATCGACTACGTCGGAGGCAGGCACCTACTCCTCTCCTTCCAAAGAAGCTGTGGAGAGGTCCTCTCAGTGGGGCGGGGAGGGACGAGGGTCGTCGTGCGGGAGTCGGAGTGGCCGCTCCTGGAGGCGGCCGCCTTCACGGACAGGCTCCTCTGCCACTACCTCGTCGACGCATGCTCCCAGCTCAGGCTCTTCGATTTGAAGGGAAGGCTGACGAAGACCATAGATTTCGACGTGCCCGGCTCCCTTGGGGGAGGCCCGGGCGGCTCCGCCGTCAGCGCGCTGGGCGACGAAGCGGTCGCCATCTTCAGCTCCTTCGCACTCCCATTCAGGGTCTACAGAATCGCCGGGGCACGGCAGGAGGTCCTCCTCTCCGAGGAACTGCCGGGAAAATACAAGGTCACCCAGGGGCACGCGACCTCCAGAGACGGGACCAGGATCCACTACTTCGAAACGGCGCGCGGCAGCCCCGGAGGCAAGAAGGTCCTGCTGTTCGGTTATGGAGGCTTCCGCCTGTCTTCGGTCCCTTCGTTCAACCCCGCTGTGCTGCCGTTCATCGACGACGGCGGGGTCTACGCGGTGGCCAACCTGCGAGGGGGCCTTGAGCGCGGCGAGGAGTGGCACAGGGCCGGCATCAGAGAGAAGAAGTTCAACGTGTTCGACGACTACATCTCAGTGGCCGCGAAGCTCAAGCGCGAAGGCGGGAAGGTCGTCGGGTTCGGAAGGAGCAACGGCGGCCTGCTGATGGGGGCGACCATGAACCAGCGGCCTGACCTCTTCGCGGGCGTGCTGATCGGCTACCCCGTCCTAGACATGATGTCGTTCCACAGGCTGCTCGTCGGAAGGGCCTGGGTGCCTGAGTATGGAGACCCAGACGACGCGAAGGACGCGCGGTTCCTGCTGAAGTACTCGCCCTACCAGAACCTGTCGTCCCGCAAGCGATACCCCCCCGTCTTCATCTATACTGGGCTCAGAGATGACAGGGTCCACCCTTCGCACGCCTTCAAGTACTACTCGAGGCTCAAGGACAAAGGAGGAAGGGTGGCGCTGCGGGTCGAGACGAAGTCCGGGCACATAGGGACGACGCCCGAGACCCGGATGAGGGAGGAGGCAGACAAGCTCGCGTTCGTCTACGCCGCCTTGGGGATGAAGGTCCGCGCAACGGCGCCGCCGCGTTAGGAGCGGCCGGAAGGCCTCAGGAGAGTCGGGCTCCCTTCAAGAGAAGGCATACTCCGAATCCGTAAGTCAAATAAGGGATGTCCACATTGTTTTCTCAATGAGTGGCCGAGGGAACCTCGTCGTTGCCCTGACGCTGTCCCTGCTGCTGGTGTCCATAGTGTCCTTCATCCCCGGCTCGGTCTCTGCCAACCCCGGAGGCACGGCCTGGTGCAACCACACGATCACCACGAGCACAATCCTGACAGCAAACATCGGTCCCTGTCCGGGGAACGGACTCACAGTCGGGGCAAGCGGGATAACGCTGAACTGCAACGAACGCACGATCACGGGAACCAAGACAGGCGCAGGAATATTCCTGGACGGAGTGACGGACGTGATCGTCGAGAACTGCAAGGTCGCCACATTCTACTTCGGGTTCCGCATAGTCAATTCCACCTACGGCACGTTCACGGGGGACTCCGCCACCGGCGGCTACTATGGCTTCTTCGTTAACGGTGCCCTCTCCTCATACAATAGATTCACAGATGACACTGCGAACTACAACCTGCGTGGTTTCCACGTCACTGCCGAGAACAACACCCTGACATCGAACGTCGCTGACTTCAACTCGAACAGCGGCTTCTGGGTGCAAAGCAACTCGAACGTTCTGATATCGAACACCGCGGACGACGGCGAGGCCAAGGGCGGAAACGGCTTCCTGGCAACAGGGAACAACAACGTGCTCATCTCGAACACCGCGGACTACGATGCCATCGGCATAGTGGTCGGTCACGGGGTCAACGAAACGTTCGCCAAGAACACCGCGAGCTACAACAGCATAGAGGGCTTCAGCCTTACGCTTCTGACCTACTCCAACGTTTCATCGAACACCGCCAACGACAATCGGCTCGACGGCCTTGAGCTCGAAGGATCCAGCAACAACACCCTGTCAGGGAACGTCGCGAACGCCAACAAGGACGACGGCTTCGGGCTCGGAGAAAGCTCTGACTCGAACACGTTGACGGGCAACACGGCCGACCACAACGACATCTGGGGATACGACCAGCGCCACTCCACCAACAACACCTTCGCTGAAGACACGGCTGTCGGCAACAGCCTCGATGGCTTCTTCTTCAGCTACACCAGTTCCAACGTCCTCAGCAAAGACGTCGCCAACAGTAACGGCCGTGACGGCTTCGTCCTCTACGACTCTTCAAAGAACACGCTCAGCGGAAACACCGCGGACAACGACAAGGCTGACGGGTTCTTGGCCCACATATCATCCAACGACAACACGTTCTCTGGGAACACGGCGGTCGACAACCTGATGTCTGGCTTCGAGTTCTTCACAGCCGACGGGAACGCCTTGACAGGGAACACCGCAAACGGCAACCATGTCTACGGGTTCCACCTCGCGGGCAGCACGAAAGGCAACGTGCTGACCTCGAACAAGGCGGACAACAACCACCTGTACGGCTACGAAGACAGCAGCGTCGGTTCCGGAACGAAGGGCACTGCGAACACGTACGTCTCAGACGAGTGCCACGGGAACCACTCGGGTGGTTCGACACCCGCGGGTCTGGGAGCGCCTCAGAGCTGACTCGTCCTTATGGAAACAAGCGAAACGTCGCCAGCCCGAATCACGCTTAACTACCGCTTGACGAGGCGGTGAATTTCTTGACAAGAGCCCGCGTAGTCCAAAGATTCGACAGGGAGTCGGGAGACCTCGAAGCCAAAATCGTCGAAGCCGTCCAGAAGGTGGGGCCCAAGAACGTCTCCAGGCTCTCCAGGATGGTCGGGGCGCACCCTGAAACGGTACGCTACAAGCTCAAGAGGCGTTTCACGAAGCTCGGGTTCCACATCCACGCGGAGGCGGACTACAGGAAACTGGGCCTCGTGCCTCACTGGGCCGAGCTCAGGCTCACCCCGCGACTGGCCGGCACCCCGAGATCGCTGTTCCTCGCAATGAACGAACACGCCTATCTCATCTACTATGGGAAGGTCCTCCCGCAGAGCAGCTTCGTGTGCCTATTCGCACTCCCCGCAGGCCGCGCGAACGAGCACAGGGAGTTCCTCTCGCACCTCGAGGAGAGAGGAGTCATCGAGGGTTACACGCTGAATGAGGTCACAGCTTCCAGCCGCCCCGCGATGAACCCGAGGTTCTTCAACTTCCAGTCCAACAGATGGGAAGTCGACTGGGAAGGGGTGAAGAACGCCCCGTCCTCCGAGCTGAAGGAGGGCGACAAGGTCAGGCCCGCCGATGTGGACCACGAAGACCTCCTGCTCGTCAAGGAGCTGCAGCTCGACGCCTCCCAGCACCTGTCCTCGATCGCAAAGAAAGTCGCTGTCCATCAGAAGACGCTAGAGTATCACTTCAGAGTGCACGTCCAAAGGGAGAAGCTGATTGCCGGCTACCTAGTCAGATGGCAGCACGACATAGAGAAGTCAGCCGCCCACACCACGCTGATGGCGAGGTTCGTCTTCAAGGACCTGGGAGGCTCGCTCGCCAAGGTGCAGAAGGCGTGCAGCCGGATCCCCTTCCTTTGGTCCGAAGACCTCCAGGCCGACGGGACGTACGTGGCCACGGTGCACATCCCGGTGCAGGAGACGAACTCAACCTTCGACTACCTAAGCAACCAGGTGCCTGAGCTCTACGGAAGAGTCCAGCTCTCCTTCGTAAAGAGGGCCGACGCGAGCGCGTTCACCATTCCGTACCAGATGTTCGACAAGCAGTGGAAATACGACGTCGAAGAGACGAAAAAGCACTT
>JASHVX010000165.1 GCA_030044375.1 Nitrososphaerales archaeon
AGCCTGTTCATTGCTATGTCGCAGGCGGTCTCTGCGGTCTGCTCGGGCGTCTTCGTCATCCTCTGGTGCGCATAAAGGGCGTTCAGCAGTCCCACTGTGAAACTCCCGGAGGAGCCCAATCCGGTGGCTGCGGGGACGTCGGCGAGCGACACTATCTCCAGCTTGTCCCTTAGACCGAGGAGCCTGAGCACCTCCCTGACAGAGGGGTGCTGGATGTCGTCCGGCGAGTTCACGATCTCCGTCCTGCTGTAGCTCAGCCTGATGCCGGGCTCGAACCTGTCGTTTACGACTATGTGCATGTACTTGTCGACCGCCCCCGAGACGAAGAAGCCGCCATACCTGGTGTAGTATGCCGGGAGGTCCGTCCCCCCGCCTCCAAGGGACAGTCTGAACGGTGTCCTCGACACTATCAATGGAGGTGAAGAGCCGCCATTCTGCGTGAAACCCTGACCCAGTTATTTAACCCGATTCAGACGGGAACTCACGCTTATCTAGACGGGATGGTGCGCCGAGAAAGTTGGAGTCGAGGACGAGTGCGTATCTGTCCGAGGTAGCAGACATAGCTGGAAGGCTCGACAGGGCGTCCATCGACAGGGCGATCTCCATCCTGTTCGAGGCCTGGAGGAAGGACAGCCAGGTCTTCGCCATAGGCAACGGAGGGTCGGCCTCGACGGCGACGCACTTCGCGTGCGACCTGAACAAGTGGGTCTCGGACGGGGCGACCAGGAAGTTCAGAGCCTTCTCACTGGTGGACAACATACCCCTGGTCAGCGCGCTCACAAACGACTCGGGGTGGGGGGACGTCTACCTAGAGCAGATGAAGAACTTCTTCCGGCCCGGCGACGTGCTGGTGGCCATAAGCGTGCACGGAGGGTCCGGCAGCGACAAGGCGGGCCCTTGGTCGCAGAACCTGCTCAAGGCCGTGAAATACGCCAAGGACAACGGAGGCAAGGTCATCGGTCTCTCCGGCTTCGACGGCGGTGTCCTCAAGACTGCGTCGGACGCCTGCATCGTGGTCCCAGCCAGCTCGACGCCGCAGGTCGAGGGCATGCACCTGGTCCTGACCCATCTCATGAGCGAGCAGCTCCGGAGCCTGCTCTCGCCTGACATGACCACGAAGGCCGAGTCACGGGTCTACTGACTTCGGGACAGCCTGCGCCGGCCCGATGGCGGCACCGACGGCGCAGACTCGAGCCTCACGATGAGGTCGGGGACCTGCTTGAGGGACGGCAGCATGTGGTCTGGGGCGGCTCCTTCGCGGTCGATCAGCTCTGAGAGGAAGGAGCCGGCGTGGCCGAGGAGGATGGTCGTGCACCCAGCCGCCCTCCCCGCCTTGACGTCCACCAACGCGTCGCCGACGAGATACGAGCTCGCCAGGTCCACCCCCTGCTCCTTCGCAGCTCTGAGCAAGAGGCCCGGCTTCGGCTTCCTGCAGTCGCAGTCAAGCCTGTACTTCTTCACCCGTGCTTCCGGATGGTGAAGGCAGTAGTATTCCGCGTCTAGCTTCCCGCCGCGGCTGGCGAGGGCGCTTCTGACCTTCGTGTTCATCCTGTCGAGTTCCTCCAGGCTGAACTGGCGCTTGGCCACCCCGGGCTGGTTGGAGACCACTATCGCCAGGAAGCCGAGGGCCTTTATCCTTCTGACCGCCTCGCCTGCGTAGGGAAAGACCTTGAGCTCCCGGGCCGAAAGCGGGCTCCCAACCCGCCCTTCCTCTTCGTCATACTCCAGGTCGTTCAGGACGCCGTCCCTGTCGAGGAACACCGCCTTGCGCGGGCCGGACCCATCCTGTCTGGAGCGTTTCGTGGAGTTCCCGAGGAGCGCATGACCTTAAGCCCTTCGAGCGGGCTGGGAGCCGCATGCCGGCGAGGGCAAATTCAAATAGCCCCCTCGGCGGAGTTTCCAAAAGGGGCTTTCACGTGGTCCAGTTCTTCTTGGACACCGCCTCTGTCGCAGAAATTGCGGAGTTCTCGAAGTGGGGGGTCGCCGACGGCGTCACGACCAACCAGAAGATATTCCTCAGCGAGGGAGGCATAGACTTCAAGCAAAGGATACTGGACATCTGCGGCATGGTGGACGGCCCGGTGAGCGTGGAGACCACGAAGAGCTCCGTCTCCGACCTTCTTGGGGAGGCTAGGACGTACGCGTCCTGGCACAGGAACGTCGTCGTGAAGGTCGCCATGTACGGCGACGGCAAGGGGCTGCAGGTGGTCCGGACGCTGGCGCAGGAGGGGATAAAGACGAACATGACGGTAATGATGACGCTGAACCAGCTTGTGCTCGCGTCAAAGGCCGGCGCCACGTACGTCTCGCTGTTCTACAACAGGGCGATCGAGGCCGGGGAGGACCCTGTGCAGATAATCAGAGACTACACGGCGCTTGCGAGGGAACAGGGCGGCCCGAAGGCACGCCTGATAGTAGGGAGCATAAGGACGACGGGAGACGTCGCGAAGGCCGTGGCCGCGGGGGCCCACATAATGACCGTACCCGCGAAGATACTCCGAGAGATGCCGTTCAACAAGAGGTCCGAAGAGACCATAGCCGAATTCGACAAGGCTTGGGGGGAGTTCCTAGGGATGCGTGGAAGCGGTTCCGGCCATTGAGATGCCTCAGGGATAGACTCCCAGCGTAAGAGGCGGGCGGTCAGAGTGGAAGGAAAGGCGCTCGTCACGGGCGGCATGGGCTTCATCGGGAGCCACCTCGTCGACAGGCTGCTACAGGACGGATGGGAGGTCACGGTGCTCGACAGCCTCCTTACGGGCGACAGGTCGAACCTCTCTCGGCACGAGGGCAACCGCCGGCTGGAGGTCGTCGAGGGCGACGTGAGGGACGCGGAGACGGTCACGAGATGCTCTCGGGAGTGCGACGCCGTGTTCCACCTCGCGGCCCACGCCCTGATGAGGGTGAGCCTTGAGGACCACAAGGCGGACCTCGAGCACAACATAGTAGGCACGTTGAACGTGCTGGAGGCCATGGTCGCCAACAAGGTGCCGCACTTCGTCTTCGCCTCGAGTTCGGCGGTCTATGGCGAGGCGTCGGTAGTCCCGACCCCTGAGGACTACTCGGGCGTGCAGACCTCGCTCTATGGGGCTGCGAAGCTTGCAGGCGAGGGGTACGCTTCGGCCTACGCCGAGTTCAACGAGGGCATGAAGGTCTGGGCGTTCAGGTTCGGGACCGTCCTTGGGGAGAGGTGTAGGCGGGGGGCGATATGGGACTTCGCGCACAGGCTCGCAGCCGACCCGAAGGAGCTTGAGATCCTCGGAGACGGCAAGCAGAGCAAGGACTACCTATCCGTCACCGACTGCGTTGACGGGATCATGACAGGTTACCAGAAGAGCCTGGACAGGGTGAACATCTTCAACCTGGGGCTGCAGGAGCAGACGACCGTGGACCAGCTCGCAGAGATAGTGATCGAGCAGATGGGCCTCTCAGGAGTGAGGAGGCGGTACACCGGGGGAG
>JASHVX010000166.1 GCA_030044375.1 Nitrososphaerales archaeon
GACACAGGCACGAGCAGCATCGAGATCGTGCCGAGGGCCCAGGGGGACCTCACGAACCCAGTGGAGAACCGGGCGGTCAGGAGGTAGCTGAAGAGCACCAGCATAAGGGGGAAGACCAGGCTGAACCTCCCGGCCACGAAGTCGGTGGCGGCTCCTGAGAGGCTCCCGCCGTTCGCGTAGAGGACGCATACGAAGGCCAGGACGAAGCTGGCTACGGCGAGCCCCTGGAGGTTGTTCGCAGCGGAGTTCACAGCGGAGCGCTTCTTCGTGGGCTCCGCCGACGAGACGTCGACCAGGACCGCGAGGAAGACAGCTATCGTACCGGCGAGGAAGACGTAGGGGTCGCGCGTGACTGTGAGGTACACGCCCGAAGAAAGCAGGAACGAGACGTGCCCCGAAACGCCCAGGTAGATGCCGTAGATGCCGCTTGCGAGGAACGGCACCGAGTAGAGGATGGCCGAGAGGTCTCCGGAACCTGCGCTCTTGCTCATCGGTCGGGGTGCGCGACGGAAGACCGCTTAAAACTGTTGCCTCAGCAGTTTTCCTGAAGACTCAGGTGTAGCTCAGGGACCGGAGGTCTTTCTGCCGAACGTGAGGTACGCGGTGTGCCCTACCATGACCCCTGAGGGCCTCGTCATCCCGACCCGGGCTTCGATGTGCCTCAGGAGGAGCTCCACAGTCTCGATGGCGACGAAGCCCTCGTCTGCCATCTTCGCGACCAGCTTCTCCGCCTGGTTGGTCGTCGGGGTTATGGCAGCCATGGCAGCCGCCGGCTTCAGGGCCTCCTTCATGCTGCGGACGACCTCCCATGGGTCCCCGACGTCGAGCACGCCGGCGTCCATCCCCCGGTCGGTGAAGCCTTCCCTAGCGTCGCCCGAGCGGAAGGTGACCCAGCTGGACAGCCCCAGCCTCTCGATGCTCTTGACTGCCGCCTCCTGGAAGTCCGGCCTGATGTCGTATGTGTAGACCATTCCCGTCGGCTGGACGAGGTGGGCCATGAGCGCGGTGGTGGCCCCCGTCCCTGTGCCTGTCTCTATCACCCTCGAGCCCGAGTGGACGCCCAGCTTGACCATCATCAGGCCGAGGTCCTTCGGATAGACGACCTGCGTCTTCCTGGCCATCTTCATCACCAGGTCCTCTATCGTGGGCTTGAGGATGACCAGCGAGTCGCCGAGCGTCGTCGTGACCATAGCCCCGTACTCGCCTCCCACCAGCGCCGAGACGTCGAGGATGCCGAGGTGGGTGTGGAGCTTGGGCGTGTCTCTCGGCTTCACGAGCCACCGCCTTCTCCGGTCGCGGTAGACGAGGACGAACGAGTCGGCGGTTAAGATGTCCGTGCCTTGCCCCGCTCGGTCGGCCGCCTCTGCCGCCAGGCCAGTTCCCCTACGCGCGCCACCAGTCGTAGCGGAGGAAGTCGACGGTCTTCCTCGCCCTGTCCGGGATGGCGATTATGAACTGCTTCCTTACCGTCGTGGCGAGCCTGCCCGACCTGACCATGGAGGTCGCCGTCATGGTCGAGGCGGCGCCCATGACTTGGACTATGTAGGGCGCGTGGTCGATCCCGGGCCCGTGCTCATAGACGGCGAAGTCGGAGCCGAACTTGATGCCCGGCGTGACCACGTAGCCTGCGTCCCTGAGCTTCTTGTACACCATGAACTTCTCCGGAAAGTCAGGATAGGAGGCCTCGCAGACAGACTGGAGCTCCTTCGCCGGCAGCTCCTTCCCTGAGCGGTCCTCCACCGTTATCGTCTTTGTGAGCGAGAGGAAGTACGCCTCCATGAGGTCGAGGATGAGCGGGGCGTCGAACTCGAAGTCTTTGGGTTTGGGGATGCCCAGCGGCTTGCCATAGTAGCCCTCCTTGAACAGGCGCCTGGAAGACTCTATGTCCCAGACGACCACCCTGTTCTCGAAGAGCCTGCCCCTCGCCTTCTTCCCGGGCATGGTCAGAGTCCGAGGGCCAGAATTGTGCTCGCGTCAGCCGCGCCGAGCATGGCGTCGGCGCAGTCCTCGATGGACTCGAGGACCTCCTTCACTACTATGAGCTCCTTCACGTTGGTCGCCTCCTTCATGGTCATGGCGACATAGACCCTGTACTTCGTGTCGATGGCGCTCTCGAGCTGCTGGACCTGCGCCGCCATCTTGATCGCCTGGTCGGAGTTCACTGAGAGGGCCCTGACGCTCTCGTTGAGCTTCGATATGCCGTCTATGAGGAGCCCAAGCAGGTCGGTTATGGCCTCCCTGTATTTCTTGTTCTTCGCCGAGGACCTCGAGACCTGCGACATCTTGAAGGCGACTCCGTTGATGTGGCCGAAGATGTCCTCCACGGAGAACGCGGCCCGGAGCATGTCCTCTCTGTTCACCAGCAGCGTCCCCACCTGGGACAGCTCCCTGATCAGGGCGCTCCGGAGGGTGACGACGTCCTCCTCGGCCTTCTTCACCTTGGCCAGCGCCGAAGCGACCTGGAGCTTGTCGCCCTTCGTCAGAGCGCTGTACTCGTCGAGCAGGACCCTGGTGGCGTCGAGGACCCGCCGCATCTCGTCCTGGAGGACCACGACTGTACGCCGCCTGGCTTGAATCTCGTTCTCAGAACCGGACATGAAACGCCCGCCTCAAGGCTTTGAGAGGTCACAATATAAGACTGGGCCTGCTCTCACTCGTGACTTGAACCTCCGTCGCGACAGTCTGCCCTGAACGACGCCTCCGGGGTACGACATCCGCTCACGTGTGCGAACGATGTCAGATGCACTTGATGCCCAGTCTGCCGCACCCTCCGCCTGTAGGCGGCGCTACGACGGTGTACCCTATCGAGGTGGACGTCGTCCCTCCGGCGGCAGAGGTCGCGGTGAAGGTTATGGTCCAAGACCCGTCAGACGTGCTCTCTATCTCGTACCAGGCTGTGCAAGACGTATAGCCAGAGGCAGAGCTCAGCGAGCACTTCGCCTGGGAACCCGAAGCCACCGAGACAGTGTCGCCCGAGATGTATTCCACATAGTCCGGTGTCAACGATGGGTTTGTGGAGCTCGTATAGCTCGTTGTTATTGTTATGGTTGACGTAGCCCCTGAATAGTAGGTCAGAGTCACCGGGATGTACGTCACCGTGTTGGGGTTTGAGGTCTGACCACCTAAAGGAGCAGAGAAGGAGAAGCACTCGTTTGCAGAAGGCGTGAAGGTGACTCCGATACTGGTAGAGACGTCTGGGCCATAGGTCAGGGAAAAGGTCCCTGAGAGCGAGGAACCACTGGTCGAAGTGGAAGATGAGGAGAGGGTAGGAGTGTAGGTGCAGTCTCCTACCGAGACTGCTGGAACCGTCCACGCTAACGAGTCAGGAGACACACCCGTGTAAGTGCCCCCGTAGACATTGGGGAATCCGGTGAATGAGACGGAGCTAGACGTGGAGGGCTCGCTGTAGACGCACCCGGTGAGCCCTGGGTATTCGGGTTCGTTCGCTGCAGCCAGCGGCCAGAGACAATAGGAATTGCTCGTCTGGCCAACTGACGGGTCCCACGACAGGCCGCTCGGTAGGCCAGTCTCGGTGAAGGTGATCGAAGCGGTATAGCCCCATCCTTCCGAGAGCCACCAGAACTGCGCGTCGGTGGGCTCGACGTTCAGACAGTTAGGGTAGGCGTCTGTCCCAGTGTTCTGTTGTGCCGCCTGGCTTACGTCGTTCAGGGAGTAAGTGGCGGCCGCGTTTGAGGAATATTCGTCGCAAACCGTACTCGTCGTGCCCGACGGCAACAGGTACGGGTAGTAGCCCGCGTATTCCGCGCAGTACCCTAATGGCTCCGCGAGGCCGCTAGAAGGGTTGATCTGGTAGAGTGAGGACGATCCTTCGCAGTCCTCGTATTGGTTCGACATCCAGACAATTGAGTAGTACACGTCGGTTATCGTGCCGCTCCCATCAACGGTGAACTCGCACGAAGGCATCCCTGCGCAGTCGGTGCTGTTGGTGATGGTTCCGGACGTGGTCGAAGCGAGCCAAGCTTGTGAGGTGTCATACTCGGTCGGGCCGGTAATCGGGATGCTGAAGGAAAGCGACGGTGACTGGCGAAGCAGTATGGTCGAACCAGGGGCGACGTTGTAGGACGCATGGGTCGCGCCATCGCACTGGTAGGCGCTTGACGCAGGGCTGATGAGGCCATCAACGACTCCGACGCATGTCGCTAGGCCGTCTTCCGACTCGGAGCTTGTCTGAGTCGGCGAAGAGTCCAGCGTCACGGTGTCTGGGGCCGACGTGGTCGTGGTCAGCGTGACGCCCATGTTCGGAATCTGGCCGCTCAAGCCGTTTCCAAGCTGGTATTGGAGGCTGGCGATAGACACCTCCGCGCTGAGGTAGGTCCCAGAAGCAGACTGGTAGTTGAC
>JASHVX010000020.1 GCA_030044375.1 Nitrososphaerales archaeon
CGTCGTCCTTCTGTTCGAGTGCGAGAACGGACGGCTGCTCTCCATGGTCGACGCCGCGACCATAACGACCATCAGGACCGCAGCGGCGAGCGGGGCTGCTACGAGGGCCCTGGCAAGGAAGGACGCGCACAGCCTGGCAATCCTCGGATCGGGAACCCAGGCTTCGTCACACCTTGCCGCGATGTGCGCTGTCAGGCAGATCGAGCGAATTCGCGTCTGGAGCAGGGACCCTGAGCACGCCCGCCGTTTCGCCGAAAGCCACGAGAGAAGCGGGTTGTCCATACGGTCCGCGGCGTCTGTAAGGGAGGCGGTCTCGGAGGCTGACATCGTGTGCACCACTACCTCCTCTCCGGCACCAGTCCTAGGCGGCAGGGATCTGGCGCCCGGTGTGCACATCAACGCCGTTGGCGCGTCACTGCCAGGCTACCGGGAGCTCGACTCTGAAGCTGTCATGATGGCCAAGCTGTATACTGACAGGCGAGAGTCGCTTTACGGCGAGGCTGACGACTTCAGAATCCCCCTGCGAGAGGGCCTCATTCGCGAGGACCATCTGATGGGCGAGATAGGGGAGGTGCTCATTGGAAGAGTCGAGGGCCGAACGAGCGACAGTGACATCACGATCTTCAAGTCGCTCGGGATAGCCGTTGAGGACCTGGCATCGGCCCAACGTGTCTACGTCAAGGCACAGGAGAAGGGTCTGGGTACGTGGGTCGACTTTGGTGGCGAGCGCCAAGGTAGTTTCTGACGAGCAGCGACCAATCGTCGAGACTATCCAAAGCGGTCAGGCTCTCCTCGCACGCAGGGCATCGATGATGACCGCCGGACTGGCGGCTATTGAGGCGATGGGGTGGCTGCGGGCGCCTTGTTCTTCCTGCCGGTGACTGCCCGATGAATCCCGGCAGCGATTCCTCCGACTATGGCCCCGATTAGCGCCCCATAGAGCCCGAAGACCACGATTCCTTGGGCGAGGAAGCTGGAGGAGACGCCATTGTTCGCGGAGTTCACTTCGCCTACCACCAAGATGATCAGTGTGATGGGAATGAAGATCATCAGGAACAGTCTGCTCGACTTCAAACTTCGCGTTGTAATCTTCGAAGGTCGTCATATAAGCTTGCGCAGCACACGTTGTCTTCAAACAGTTGGTAATGGAGGATAAGCGTCGCCTTCTCCAAATGAGGGCATGCGAAGACTCATCGCGGACGCCATCTGTCTCGATGGCTACTTCACGAGCCCGAAGAACGAGATCGACTGGTTCGAGTTCGACGACGAGGAGTGGGAGTGGTCGCGTGAGATCAATCGCGCGGTCGATGCAATGCTTTACGGGCGAATGACGTACGAGGAGTTCTGGCAAATCTGGCCGACCGAGGAGCCAAAGTCGATGGGCATCCCGCTGACTTCAAACAGTTGAACGACCTGCAGAAGATCGTCTTCTCACGCACTCTCGTCGCCGCGCCATGGAAACCCGCGACGCCGGTTCGGGACGACCCTGTCAAAGCCGCCTCCAGGCTCAAGCGTCAGGCGGGCAAGGACATGGTAGTTGTCGGCAGCGGTACCCTGGTCTCCGCGCTGCTCCGGGGCAGCTTCATCGATGAGTTCTTCAGAGTCCGGCCAATCATCTTGGGCGCAGGCAGCACATCTTCGTAGACCCTGGTGCACGGCACCCTCTCACACTCCTCAGCGCCAAGACCTTCAAGTCAGGCGTGATTGGGCTCCACTACGGTCTCAGGCTCCCGAAGGGAGGCGCGCGGTGACTTTACACTGGATGGCTTTCGTCTTCGAGATGATACAAGGGCCCGCACTCGTGTCAGACTGAGGCTTTGGTCACACAGTCGGTGGGAGCCCTCGGCTTCAGTGCACGCGGGGCGAGAGGTCAGCCTACCCTAGCGACAATCTCCACGAGGCTCCCGTCAGGGTCCCGGAAGAGAGCAGCACGATTGTGCTTGCCGGAAGGGTGGGGCGGCTGGACGACTGGGGTGCCAGCTGCTGCAAGATGTTCGAACGACTTGTCCACATCGTCGGTCCATATGACAAGCGCCATAGCCGGGCTGCCGGGCGACGCGTCGACTCCGTGCACTCTCTTCGCCGCCTCCACTCCACTAAGTCCGAGGCCAAACCCTTTGAGCGAGAGTTCAACATGCGTCGGGATGCCTTCCTTCGGCGTCCGGAATGTCTCTTCAAATCCGAGTAGACCTTTGTAGAAGCGAAGGCCAGACTCGATGTCGCGCGTGTACAAATTGACGAACGCGTCAGAATACATCCGTCCAACTGCAGAGAGGCGCGAAATAAAGCCTATCGTCACAGATCGGAGGAGGAATGGGTGTGATGCGGCGCTAATATAGGCCCTGGATACCTATTGGTAAAGTGACGCGAAGCAGAAGTGCGCCGGAGCTAGTCTACTTTGAGGACAGGGGTAGCGTCTTCGACGCTCCCATAGATGTCCTCTGGGACTACATCCTGACAGACCGTGAGTTCCATCCCAAAGCCCATCGTGGCAGTCTCCGAAACATGAAGTGGAAAGACATCAGCGAGATAACCGGGGAAGGCTCCTGCGAAGTCGTAAGGGGCGGGAAGTGGACAAGGATAGAGTTCCGGGCGACCAACATCCGTCCACTCGTCAGGATCAATGAGGAGTTCGCCGGGCGTTACGCTGGACTGAAGATGGTCCTCCTCTACACGCCGAAGGGGAGACGGACCGCGGTAGATGTTTTTGTCCTTGCACCGAAGGAGGTCGCTGAAGAAATTCGGGAAACCCTAGCGCGGACGTTTGATGAAGATGTGTCCGCGCTTCGCCAGTTTCTACACAGCCGTAGGTCGGTTGGAGCTCGTAGCAACGGGCATCAAGCCGCAGAGAACACAGAAGAGGGAAGCGAACCGTAGGTTTCATTGCCCCGGCCGGGACCGAGGCATGGAATTCCGGGACTGAACTAATGAAACGAATTGGAACATGACCTGTTGTGCGATGGGGCCGGCTACCCGTGAAGTTCACGCAATCCATTTGTTGAACAGCTCACAAGCCCGTACCACTTGAAGGACGGAACGGACAAGCTTATGCTCTGACACCAACCATCCACCATAGGAATCGAGTCACAGATGCGCGCTTGGGTGCTGTCATGACCATTATGCGCTGGGACTAGGCGTGATTAGTCATTCCATCGGCGCCTAATGCATCACCGACAGGTTACTCTCAGAGTAGCTCAAGCATCTCGTTCGGTGTCACGACTCTGATGCCTCTATACCGGCCAAGTTCTAGCAGGTGCCTGTCACCAGAGACAACGTAAGACGCTTTACCTTCGGCAGCAGTCCCCAAGACAATGTCATCCTCGGGATCCTCGGCGATGACTGAGATTGGCCTTCTAAGCCTAACCACGATGGCCCTTCTTGCCAAGATAGCGAGGAGCTGGTGACGCTGCCGCTCATCAGTCTCGTCGAATTTCTCCCTTGAAAGGACATCGGCCAATTCTGCTAGCAGCTGCGGTGAGGAAATCAGTTGGTGACTTTGGAGCACTTTGCGGAAGAGACGCCTGGGCTTCCCGTGCCCTACGAAGGCAGAAATCAGGACGTTCGTGTCGAGGAGAATGCGCAGTG
>JASHVX010000002.1 GCA_030044375.1 Nitrososphaerales archaeon
TTACGGCGCTGCGCGTCGAGCTGTCTTCGTCCGTAGACTACCTTTCCTGTGCGCTCGACGAGTGGGTCGTCGACCCGCTGCAGGGCGCGCAGGTGGAATTCCTGAATCTGGAGTCGCTTCAGACTGTCCGCACGGTCGAAGAGGGACGGGCGATGGTCGCGAGATGGCGGGCCATCCGCAGGTACTTCGAAGAAGCCGTGATCGACCTCAGACGCGGCGTCGAGGGAGGGAGGGTCGCCGTCAGGGCGACGGTCGAGAAGGTGATCGACGAGCTCGAAGGAATTCTGGCAAAGCCTGACGCGGAATGGACGTTCGTGCGGCCGGCCACAGCCACGCATGGCGACTGGAAGGAGGCTGATCGTGAGGAGTTCAAGGAAGGGATACAGGCGGCCATGCACGACTCGGTCAGACCAGGCTATGCGAAGTACCTCGCATGCCTGAAAGAGGAGGTCCTGCCCCACGCGCGACCTCAGGAGAAGGCCGGAGTCTTGCACATACCGAAGGGCCTCGAGTCGTACTCGAAGCTGATCCGGGTCCGGACCTCGCTGAACCTCACGCCGGAGGAACTGCACCAGACGGGCCTCAGGGAGGTGGCAAGGATAAACGCCGAGATGACCGAGTTAGGCGAGAAGGCCCTTGGGACCAAGGACAGGAAGCAGACCCTGCAGAAGCTGAGGACCGACCCCGCCTTGTACTTCGGGACGAGGGACGAAGTGCAGGAGAAGGCCGAGCAGGCCCTGGCAAGGGCAAAGGCTGCCATTCCGAGGTTCTTCGGACGGCTCCCCAAAGCGGAGTGCGAGGTGGTGCGCATGCCTGAGATAGAGGAGAAGCATTCGACGATAGCGTACTACAGGCAGCCGGCGGCCGACGGGTCGAGACCCGGGCAGTACTTCATCAACACCTCGGAACCGAAGACGCGGCCGCGCTACGAAGCGGAGGCCTTGGCGTACCACGAATCGATCCCCGGCCACCACCTGCAGATCGCCATCGCACAGGAGCTGGAAGGCATCCCTGACTTCCGGCGGCACGGCGGCGTCACCGCTTTCGTAGAAGGCTGGGGGCTCTACACGGAGAGGCTCTCTGAGGAGATGGGGCTCTATTCGTCAGACCTCGACCGCATCGGCATGCTGTCCTACGACTCCTGGCGCGCCTGCCGTCTTGTGGTCGACACGGGCATGCACGCGATGGGCTGGTCGCGCCAGCAGGCGATCGACTACATGTTCGAGAACTCGGCCCTGGCCAAGAACAACATAGTGAACGAGGTGGACAGGTACATCACCTGGCCTGGACAGGCTCTCGCTTACAAGACGGGACAGCTCGAGATCTTCAAGCTCCGCGCAGAGGCAAAGACAAGGCTGGGGAAGAGGTTCGACATCAGGGAGTTCCACGACGCAGTGCTGTCCAACGGGGCCCTGCCTTTGGAGGCCTTGCGCCAGGTCGTGCGCGAGTACGCGGCGACCCGCTAGACTGAACCCTTGGTCCGAGCCACTCTTCGCGTCCGTGGCCCGTTGCCCTCGTCGACGATTCTCGTCTGTCCCGCTATCTCGCCGAGGCTACGGTTCGTCACGGCCGAGAAGTCGTAGTCGTTGGCGTCGTATCCGCTCATGGAATACTGGTCCTTGTGTTTGATCATGAGCCAAGACTCCTTGCCGTTGAGGCCTGCCGTCCTGACCAGCGCGAAGGAACCCTTCAGCTTCTTGCCGTAGAGTATGAACTTCAGGTTCCCAGCGTGCTTCTCCTCGGCCGCCACCCGCTCGGCTTCGGGGCGGGACCTCGTCGCCTGCCTGACTCCTCGGCTCACCTCTATCTCCGGGACGTAGGTGCCCTCGTCCCATATCATGACCGCGCCCGCTCCGTATCTCCCGCCTGGGATCGTCCCTTCGAAGCGCCTGTACTCGAGGTCGTGGTCCGAGGTCGGCATCGCGAGGCGCTTCACGCCGCTGTCGAGAGTGGGGCCCTTCGGTATCGACCAGGAAGGCATTACCCCGCCGATCTCGATGCGGAAGTCGTAGTGGAGGCTGGTAGCCTTGTGCTTGTGGACGACGAAAAGGAGCTCGCCACGCCCTTGGTCGCTCATGAACGCACCCTTTAGGGCCTGAGGCCCACCTTGCGGCAGAAGTCTGCGAACCGCGGGTCCTTGCGCATCGGCTCGAAGACAGGCAGCACCTTCATCAGGGCGTTCCAGGAGTGTGTCTCTGACTGCCTGGTGAGGACATTGAACGCTTCGTCGAGATTGCCCAAGGCAGACTGAATCATAATCTCGGTGTACAGGCGCGCAGCCTCGACCTTCTCAGCCGAGGCCGTCTGGAGGATTCGCTGTGCGTCTGACCTCCTCCCCGTGGAGGCGTACAGGACTCCTTGGCTAGCGAGCAGGCGGATATCGGCCGGGTCGATTTCGAGTCCCGTGTCGATCGCCTGCTGCGCGCTCGAGTAGTCGCCCTTCAGCATGTGGAACTCCGCGAGGGCGGCGTAGGTCGAGGCCCTCTTCGGATAGAGGCTCCGCCACTGTTCGAGAACGCCCCTCGCCTCAGCCTCTCTGCCCGACAGCATGGTGACGGCCAGGAAGTTGTACGACGCGGAGAGCGGGTCGAGCTCGTACGCCCTCCTGTATGACTGGTATGCCTCCTCCAGCCTGCCTTCTGAGGCGTGGTACTGCCCAAGGATCCTGTGGCCTTCCGCGAGGTTAGGGTTAATCCTCAGCGCGGCGTTAGCCTCTGACAGCTCCTCTTCCACCCTGTCCGCCAGGGCGCAGGCGCTTGCAAGAGCCGCATGCGCCTCCGCGCAGTCGGGCCCGAGCTGGACCGCCTTCCTCGCAGCCTCGTCCGCCTTGGCTATCGCTGTCTCGAAGTCCTCGTAGCCGAGCGCGAGCGTCGCCCACGCGCGGGAAAGCCCTGCGTGCCCGCGGGCGAATCCCGGGTCTTTTGCCGTCGCCCTCTCGAAGAGCGCCACGGCCTCCCGGTAGCTTGGCTCGTCCTCTGAGTGGAGGAGCTGCATCCCTCTGACGTAGTAGACGTAAGCCTCGGTGTCGGCAGTCTCTCTTGGCGTGCCTCGGAGGA
>JASHVX010000003.1 GCA_030044375.1 Nitrososphaerales archaeon
AGATAATGGACGACTACCTGACCAGCGACGTGAAGTCCGGGATAATCACAGCGTCGCAGAGCAAGAGATCCCTCAAGGTGGGAAGCAAGGTCAGGGTGAGGATAACCGCCGTGAGTCTCGGGCACGGGATATCCATGGGCAAGATCGGAGTGACGTGCAGGCAGCCGTTCCTCGGCGCGCTCGAGTGGATAGACGACGAAGTGGCCAAGGCGCAGAAGCAGAAGAAGACGGAAGAGCGGGCCGTGAGGCAGTAGGGGGCGGACGCCACGAAGGAGATGGCCTGTAGGAAGTGCAAGACACTGACCACAGAGAAGGCCTGCCCGAACGACGGCTCAACCGAGCTGAGCAACGAGTGGTCCGGTCTCATAATCATAATCAACGCTGACAGGTCCCAGGTCGCCAAGACGCTGGGCATAGCCAAACCCGGAAGGTACGCGCTGAAGGTAAGCTAGAGGGTGCCGAAGGCCTACCGGGTGCCTGAAGACCTCAGAGCCACGTTGGCGAAGCCGTTCGGCATGCTGTACTCAGGAGAGCAGGTCACACAGAAGGGCTTCGCCGACATGATCAGCCAAGCTCCCATGGTGGTGACCGTGGGCGACAGGGTGACCGAGACGCTCGGGAGGATGGGAAGGGCTCCCGACGTCCAGGTGGTAGACTCGAAAGAGAACAGGGTAGAGAGGGCTCCGCCTGAAGTGCCGTACGCCAGGAAGATAGAGGTCCAGAATCCTCCCGGCACCATCACGGAAGAGGCAATCGACGGCATAAGGGAGGCCTTCGGCGGCCAAAAGCCTGTCCGTGTGCTGGTTGACGGGGAGGAGGACCTCCTGGCGGTACCGGTGATAGTGATCGCGCCGTTCTCGGCTCTCGTCCTATACGGACAACCCGGGGCCGGGGTCGTCGCCGTCCCGGTCGACTCTGCATCCAAGTCGAGGAGCAGAGAGATTCTGGCCAAGATGGGGATGCCAGAGGTCTCCTGAAATGCAGTATAGCCATCCGACGGGGAATGCAGCCCTTGCGTCCCTTAGCTGACCGGCCCCATGTGGTCCCGCGTGGCCCTCTCAGCGGCAGAGAAAGCAGCCGTGTCGCCGCCCTCTGGCGGCTGACGGAGATCACCTGGCACCTGAGCTCCCTCCGTACGGTAGGCTTGGGGAGTCCCTCGTCCCGTTCCTCTTGCCTTCATCTGTCTCCCCTTGCCGGAGCGGACACCCCTCTCTACCTTTAGAGACAGTAGGAGGCGTGACACACCGAGAGCGACGGGAGTTGATGCTGAAGACCTCCCCGCTGACCCTCGCCAGAAGGACCAGGCTTCCGAGGTGCGGGAAGTCACCACTTGAGGCAACCGAGGGCCTACCACGAGTGGAATCTCATCCAGGACCGACTCCTGAAGATGGTGCTACTTGTCCAGCATCTCACTTACTAAGAGCTGGCGAATCCAAGTTCGATGCTCGACCGAGTGGTGTTGTGACTTCGCGTGGTCAAAACGAGGCCGACGGCTGGGCCGGGGCACCCACCGCATTGGATCCACGGTCAGGAACCCCGCTATCGTTGCCGTGATATTCGTTATCGAAGTAGAAATCCAAGGTTCTGTATCGCGGACTTCCCACTGGCCCTCCTGTTGTGGTGTCGAAGTACCCATACAGCGTGTTTGTGTCCCCCTTGTTGGAGATGAAGAAGTTGCCACTGGATCCTGTTACGAAGAAGCCGAAGTGGTTTGTATCAGCAGTGTTGTCGAAAAGGACGTTGGTGTTTGACATGTGGTCGATGTAGAAACCTTCTTGGTTCTCGTCAGCCGTGTTCCCTGTGAGGGAGTTGTCGGAAGACATGTAAAGGAAGACGCCAACGACGCCATTGCTGTCCGCCGTGTTCCCGACGAGTCTTTCGCTGGAGGAACCTGAAATGGCGAAGCCATCACCAGTGTTGCCGTTCGCCGTGTTCCCACTGACTGTGTTAAGGTTGGACGAGTAAAAGAAACCAAAGCCCCCCTTGTTCATGCTCGCTACATTATCGGCGAAGGTGTTGCCGCCCTCGGAAGAGCTGTTGAAGCCGTATAGCTTGTTGCTGGTGGCCGTGTTTCCGATCAGAGTGTTGTCTGGGCCCGAAAGAATCCAGAAGCCGTTGAAGACGTTGTTGGTCGCCGTATTGCCCACGAAGAGGTTACCAGAAGAGCCGCTATCAATTAGGTAGCCTTCCCCGTTGCCGTCCGCTGTGTTCCCTGTGAGGGTGTTGCTGTAAGTGACAGACAGCTCGAAGCCATCTTCAAAGCCGCCGATGGGGAAGTTGTCATTCGCCGTGTTCCCCGTGAGGGTGTTGCCGTGAGAATCATGAATGAGGAACCCCAGTTCATTGTCATTCGCAACGTTGTCGGCTAGCTGGGTATCGTTACTATGTTCCAGGTCAAAGCCACCCCCACGGTTGGCGCTCGCCGTGTTGGTGGAGAGGGTGTTACCCGTTGAGCTGACCAGCCAGAAGGCAGTTTCAGCCGTGTCGGTCGCGGTGTTTCCGGTCAGGGTGTTGCCGTTGGAAGAGTATTCGAGCCCGAAGCCAAAGGCTCCCTGACTTGCAGTGTTCCCACTCAGGACGTTGTTGGAAGAGCCAGTAAGGAGGAAGTCCTCTTCGGGCGCATTAGTCACCGTGTTGCTCGTGAGGGTATTGCCAGAAGAGTCGGAGAGCACTATGCCGCCCTGGCCATTAGGACTCTCCGCCGTGTTCCCGATGAGCGTGTTGCCAGAAGAGTCGGTGAGCTGGAATGCGCCCCCTGATGGGCCGCCGTAGTTACTCAGGATACAGTTCTCGACTGTGACTCCAGTGACTCCGACAAGACTGATGCCTACTGCCGCGAATACCGGCGGAGATGGGGTAAAGGAGAAGGTCCACCCGTTGCAGTTGAGGGCGGTGGTGGTAGGGCCTACGACGAGGGCAGTGCTTGGGCAGTCAATGGTTCCCGGCGG
>JASHVX010000021.1 GCA_030044375.1 Nitrososphaerales archaeon
CGGCGACTTCTCGTTCCTGAACACATACCTGGAGAGCTCGACGGTCTCCTTGAACGCGGAATAGAACTGCGGCCCTACGTGCGGCAGCTGCGGGCCCGCCATCACTTCCCGCACGCGTTTCGACAGGTTCGTCGGACCGGGAATCAGGAGGAGCTTCTCTTGCAAGTCGAACTCTGCTCTTTGCGGCGGTAGATAAAGAGCATCCTATATGTGGTCGAATATGTCGTGCAGTTTCTCGATGTGTATTATCCCAGGGTCAGGGACCCGGGTCGTGTGGGCGAGCATGAAGCCGAGCCCCGCTGACTTCAGGAAGCGCAGGTCGTAGATCGTGTCCCCCACCGCGATCGTCTGCTCGCTCCTGATGCCCATCTCACGCAGCAGCTCCAGATAAGCGAGGTCCTTCCTTGTCGGGTCGACCCTCCCAATGCCTTCCGGCAGGACCTTCCCGCCCTCCCCGAACTGCAGGCCGTTGGCGATCCACCGGTCGATCCCCAGGCGGTCGGCCACCTCTTCCGCGAGGATGTCGATGCCAGAAGTGACCAGCGCCGTCTTGTAGCCGCGCCTCTTGAGCTCGTCTATGGTGGGCTGCGCTTCGGGGCGCAACACGTAGCCTGACAGTATCCGTTCCACCTCCTTCCTAGTGACGTCCTTGGGCCAAGCGGCTATGTCTCGCCGCATGAACTCCTCATAGTCGATCTTCCCCTCCGAGTAGAGCCTGAGCGACCTCTCTCCCTCCTCCACGGTCCCGAACGCCCGGTGGAGCGCGACCCAGCTGCTCTCGTGCTCGAGCACGGTGCCGTCCATGTCCAGCGCAGCCAGCAGATACTTCCGCGGACTAGGCAATTCAGGGCGTCGAAGGCGTCCGCCCGATTTAACGATGACCCCTTCACGAGGAGGTCAGGACAGCCTCTTGAGGAAGTGGAGGAGGTGCAGCGGAAGGATTTCCCTTAAGATGTGGGCGCGGGGATCGACCACGTAGACCGCCGCCAAGGCGAGGGCGAGCGCGGCGAAGACGGCCATGAGGACTACGGCGACCTCTGTCCCTCGCCTCATTCTCTTCTCGTCCAATTGAGAGACTCAGGCAATAAGCATTCAGATGCGAGACCTTAGGGGTACCCCTATGAGTTCCAGCGACCTCCCCAAGATGAGACTAGAGGCGTCGACCAGCGCCAGTCTGGCGCCTCTGAGCTCCGCATCGGCCTCCCTGATGACCTGCACCCCCTCGTAGAAGTCATTGAAGGCAACGGCCAGGTCATGAGCGAACTTCGCCATCTCCCTAGGCGAGAGGTACTCCATGGCCGCGTCCGCAGCCATGTCCATCATGGACATCTTCCTGACCAAGTTCCTCTCCTGCGGAGCCCTGAGCTTGACCGCACCCCCCTCCCCGAGCGCCGGTCTCTCCCCGGCTCTCTCGAGTATCCTTCGGGCCCTCGCGTAGGTGTATACCAGGTAGGGGCCCGTGTCACCCTGGAACCTGAGGGACTCCTCTACGTCGAAGACGATAAGCTTGTCGGGGTCTTGCTTCAAGAGCTCATATCGGAGCGCTGCGACGGCCAGAGCCTCGGCCACGTCGTCGACGAAGGCCTGGGGCTGTTCCGGGTTGCGCTTCCTGGTCTCCTCCGCCGCCCTCTCCTTCAACCTGGAGAGCACCGAGTCGACGTTGACGTAGAGCCCCTTGCGCCCGGACATGTGGGCATACTCGCCTTCGATGTCGTGGCCCAACTGCGAGGCGGTGGCTCTGGACAGCGCCACGACCTCGTAGCCTCTGTGGATGTACCTCGACGAAGCGCCCTCTTCCAGCCCTTCTAGGACCTTGCTAACGATTCTCTGAAGGTATCTCTGCTTGCTGTCTATGACTGAGATCGCCACCTGGGCGCCTCCGAACCTCACATCCGACTTCCCCCCTTCGAGGGTCGTGGAGTACAGCCTCCTCCCGTCGGGCTGCTCGCCTTGGTAGACATCGTATCCGAAGGGGTCGCCTATCAGGCCGATCTTCCACGATGCGTAGGGTATGTCCTTCGCCACGTACACGGCCGTCCCATCAGACCTGACCAGGACCTTCTGCTCTCCGGTCTCTGGGTCAGGGATGACCCAGCATCCTTCATTCTCTCCCTGCGTCTCGAGCCTGACCAGACCCTTTGACTTCATCTTACCGAACATGACGGCCCACATGCCTGAGTGCAGGAGCTGCGACTCCCAATTGAGCAGGTCGTAGCTGGCGCCCAGTCGCCAGCATGTCGAGAGCTGGTCCGCGAGGATGCGGTTCACTATGCCTGTCGCATACTCTGCTATGTCACCAGAGCCCTTCTCGATCTCCCTCAGGACCAGGGACTGCTTCTCCTTCAGCTGGGGGTTGCTGAGATATTCCTTGTTGACCTTGGTGTAGACGCTGTCTCCGCAGTACACGTCGAACTTCGCACCTTCGGGGGGTACATCGGGGATGCCCAGGAACCTGAACCCTACAATCACGTCGGCCACCTGCGCTCCGGAGTCGTCGATGTAGTTGAGCGCCTGGACTTGGTTTCCGAGGTACCGCATGATGCGGACCAAGGAGTCGCCGAGGACAAGGTTCCTGGCGTGGCCCACGTGCAGGGCCTTGTTCGGGTTGACGTTTGTATGCTCGACGGCATAGGACTTGCCTGCCTGAGGCCTTTCTCCGAAGTCGTGCTGGTCCAACACGGCGTTCACAGAGTCGAGAAGGAAGCGCGGGTATGCGATGGTGAAGTTCAGGAACCCTCCCCTGTGGGGCGAGATGGAGCCGATGTACTTGCAGCCGGGGAGCAGGCCCGACACTTCGCCCGCCACCTTGACTGCCACGTCACCGGGCTTCTCCCCCGTGCGCTGGGCGACCCTGATGGGGGCCGCGCATGAGAGGTCGCCGTAGGAGGGGTTGGGTGGTGGCGACAGCTCGACCTCGACGCTGCCGTATCCTAGCGAGAGGCAGGCCTTCGCGACGACCTTCGCCACCTCGGCCCTGAAGTCGAGGAACTTCAACTCGACCCACCCGGTCGGCAGACGATAAAAGCACTAATCGAGTCAAGGAGCCGGTGGTCCCTGCTCAACAACGCTTTTATCGAGTCAGAGGTCGGTTTGCGACAGAACCTGACCTTGGACAGGGCCGCCAAGATGGAGGAGACGCCTCGGCTTGAGGACTATTTGGAGGCAATCTACCAGCTCGTTCAAGAGAAGGGATACGCCAGCATAATCGAGCTCTCCGACAGGCTCGAGGTGAAGCCTCCGACCGTCTCTGCGATGGTTTCGCGCCTGGCCAAAGGAGGCTACTTGGAACATGAGCCGTACAGGGGGATGCGGCTGACGAAGAAGGGCGAGAGCGTCGCCTTGTCGGTTGTCGCCCGGCACAGTACGATCTTCGAGTTCCTGTCTCTCATCGGCGTGGACAGGGAGACTGCATACCAAGACGCCGAGGGGATAGAGCACCACGTCCAACCGAAGACGCTTCGCAGCATCAGCGCTCTTGTGAAGCACATGAAGGAGAACCCGGACGTCCTCAAGAAGCTGAACGAGTAGACTCCTCGGCAAGGCCCCGGCTACGAGCACTTAATGGAGCCCAGGGAAGGGGGCGGCTGGGCCCGTAGCCTAGCACGGATCAGGGCGTCAGCCTCCGAAGCTGAAGAGGTTCGCCTCAGACACCGAGGGTTCGAATCCCTCCGGGCCCGCTAAGAACTCCAGTCGAGTCACTGTTGTCGGCGCATGTATACTACGATGGTTAGATCGGGAAGCATTCTAATCTGTTAGAGGAGGTGGATGTCAAGTGTTGGCACGGCAGACTGGCCGGTGGTTGCGTACTTACCGCAGGGGTTACCCTAGAGGACTGGGTTC
>JASHVX010000022.1 GCA_030044375.1 Nitrososphaerales archaeon
ATGACCGGCCGGGTGGAAGAGATAGGCGGCAAGGTCATATCCTTCGGGGACACGATCTCAAACCTCCTGTACCGCGGGGTCCAAGTCAATCTCTTCCTCTGCCTCGACGACCGGGCGTGGGGGGTCACGCAGATGTGGGCCACGGGGCCCAAGGGTCACACCATAGGGATGACGATCAAGGCGAGGAGCAAGGGGCTCATAATCAACTCCAAGGGCCTGTGGACGCGCGACGACCCGCCCAAGCTTGTCGAGACTAGGACAGAGGGCGACGTGGGAAGGGCCCTGGGATGGAAGTTCAAGCCGCCGGAGGCCCGGGGGAAGGGCGGCAAGGCTGCCGCCGAGTGGCCGGGCTGAGCTGCGGGCCGGCCTACAGCCACTTGATGTTGACGCGCGCCCTGGGCGGGAGGATCCTGCGGAAAGGCGTCCCGGTCCCCACGTAGAACTTCGTGAAGAACTCGTAGACGTGCAACCTCAGGTCTTGGACGTACACTATGAGGCCCTCGAGGGCCAGCACCAGGAGGTTGAAGACGATCCAGACGGGCAGCAGCAGAGGGTCGGACACAGGCGCCATCATGTTCACTATCATCAGCAGGACGGCGTGGACCAGCAGCATGACCGCCAGTCGCACGTAGCTGATGGTGTTAGACAGGAACTGGAGCATCCTCTCGAAGACCTCCAGGCCCCCGTTCGATATCGCGGTGGCGAAGGACAGGTCTTTCACCTTCCCGAGCTTGACCGCGACCGCCTTGCCTGCGAACAGGACGAGCATCGACGGGATCAGGACGGCGAGCGACAGGGCGCCTATCACGTTGTCCGGCGTCCCGATAAGAGGGGCCGGCGACGAGCTCGCGAGCACGTCGAACTTGAAGCCAGCGCCTATGAAGGCGAGGCCGTACCCTACGCCCGAGATGTACATAGTCAACGCGGGGAGCTTCTCTATTGCGACCTCGAGCTTCTCGCCCGCCTTCACTCCCTCGTAGATGTTCAGGCCCAGACCCGTGATCAGGTGGGCGACGCCTATCAGGATGGAGACCTCCATGATTATCTCGATGTTCGCGATGTTCGGAGACGGCGTCATCCCGAGAGGTCTGTTGATTATCTCTATGACAGACGGGATCCCCACTGTCTTGTAGAGCGACAGGCCGAAGAACTCGCCGAACACGGCGCCGAAGAACATCGATGATATGCCGGCCACTAGGAAGATGGTCGCCCACTGCCTCTTGGTCCCTGTGGTCCTCTGCCTGGCGAAAAGCGCGAAGAGGGTGAGTATCAGCCCGTGGCCGAAGTCGCCGAACATCAGGCCGAAGAAGATAGGGAACACGAAGGACACGAGCGGCGTGGGGTCGACTTCGTGCTGGCCCGGAATCCCCTGCTCCGAGGTTATCCGCTGCCACGTGTCGATGCCGCCCCTGTTGTCGAAGAGGACCGGCAGTTTGTCGTCGTGGCCATGAGCAAGGTTGGCTGAGGGCTCGAGGAACACCATCCATCTCGAGAAGTCGCTCCTGAACCGCGTCTCGTCCCTTGAAGGGATGTAGCCCGATATGGTCGCGAACCTCTTCATGTCGCCGGAGGCCCTGGCCTCGTCGAGCATGTCCCTGGCGACCTCCGTCAGTTCTCTGCACGCGAGCAGCCTGTCGCCCGACCTCTCTCTGGTCTGCGAAAGCCTACCTTCGGCCTCGATCCTGCTCTGCCTTGCGGCGGCCTCTTGCCTCTGGAGCTCCCTGTACGCTTCCGCGGGGTTCTGAGGAAGGAGGGAGGAGATGGCTACCGGCTTGACCTCGAGGGCCTTGATGGCCTTGTCAAGGAGCGGGCTGTCGGATGACTTCACAGCGACCATGACGAGGCTCTCGGCCTGGTTCAGTTGGTACACTCTGAAGATTGGGGTCGGGAGAGACTTCCTGAACTCCTCGACGGTCGAGTTCCTGACGATGCAGACGCTGGCTTTGAACCACTTCAGAGAGGAGAGGCCGCCGATGTTCGCCGAGAAGCCTGATACTGCCTCGAGGGCGTCCATCGCGGTCTTCGCGTCGGCCTCGTCCTTGGCCGCCTTCTGGAGGTCAGCCTTCTCGGCCTTCACCTCTTCGACGACCGGGTCGAGTTCGGCCTCGGCCTTCGCGAGCAGCTCTTCCCATTTCGAGGCTTCGTAGTCCTTCTTCTCGACCTTGACCCCTCCGAAGACGAGGTCGATCCATCCGGGCGACGCTTGGAGGCCCAGGTCCTTCGCCGCCTGGTCGGCCTGCGCGAAGAGGCGGACTGCCCTCACGGAAAGCTCCTGCACGGCGGGGTCGAAGGTCAGGGTGCCGCTGGGGATCGCATGGAAGTCCTCGAACCGGGCGAGCGCCTTCGCGACGTCGGCGTAGTCGCTCCGGGGAGAGATGACGGTCACCTTGGTCAGACGAGCGACTCCCAATGACTACACGCTTTGGATTTCAGCCGCGCCCGAATTCTGTTATTAAGGGTGCTGCGCCAGAGAGGTTTCCGAAAAAAGCATCGGCCTCTCGCTTCGCGCCCGACACGCGTGAGCTCGTAAAGTCATATAAGACGTGTCGAGTCGAGTCGAAACGCAAAGCCCTTGTCGAGCAGGATCTACGTCGGCACCAAGGCCTTCGCGCTGCGAGGGACTCTCCTCGACGCCGGCACGATCCAGAAGCTGGCCGAGGCGGTTACGCTAGAGGAGCTGGTGAACAGGCTCAAGGGGACACCGTACTCTGACGTGGTGTCGGGGCTGTCTTTGCCGTACACAGCGAGGAGACTGGAGATCGCTCTCCGCGAGAGGCTTGCGATCGTCCAGAACTCGATAATCAAGGGGGCGAGCGACTACGGCATCCTCGAGTCGTACTATCTGAGGAACATCGCCTGGGACCTGAAGCTCGTCCTGAAGGCGAAGGCCCTCGGCAGGACCTTCGAAGAGGCTTCGGAGTTCCTCGACATGAAGGCCGAGGAGTTGGTGGGAAGGAGGGAGCTGATCGTGAAGACGCTCTCCGCAAGGGACATCGCAGAGGCGGTCGCCGGGCTCTCGGGGACGGAGTTCCACGAGGACGCCGAGAAAGCGCTCTCGAGCTACTCGGCGAAGGGGGAGCTGCGCTTCTTCGACCTCTACATCGACCACGCGGTGCTCTCGGCCATCTCGGCGGAGTACACCTCGGACTCCAAGGCCTACTCCTCGAAGGCGGCCGACGTCAAGGGCGTGGGAGACATAGTGGCGACAGACGTAGACGCCTACAACGTCCTCAGCGTCCTGCGCGCGAAGCTCTGGGGCCTGCCGGAGTCAGAGGTGAACGACATCGTCGTAAGGCCGACGGGCCGTGTAGCGAAGTCGGTACTGACCGGGATGGCCGGGGCTGAGACCGTAAGCGAGGCTGTCAAGCTCATCGAACCGACCTATCGTCTTCAGACGCAGGCGGCGCAGGGTGATGAAGACCTGGTCGACGCCGTCGAGGACGACTTCGCGCGGAGGCAGAAGAGCACGTGCGAGCTCGCATTCGTATGGCAGGGCGTCGGTCCCGCGGCGGCACTGGCGCTCGTCAAGCTCATGGAGTTCGAGGTAGGCAACCTCGCGGCCATCTCGATAGGGGTCGAAGCGCGCATGGACCCGAAGAAGATCCTTTCAAGACTCAGGATCTAGCCACACCGGGCTGAATCTTTCCGAAATTTCTAGAAGACTTATAAGCGGTCTGAAGGGGCGCTGGCTCGTCAATTCATGCGCAAGATGTTCCTCTACCTCCTCGCCGCGACTTTCTTCAGCCTCGCCGTCGCTGCGCTCCCAGGAGCGGCCGTGGCTCAGGGCTCGAATTCGACTTCGACAGCCGCGAGCACTGCTGCGGCTACCGGTGACAAGTTGCTTGCTGCAGGAATTGCGTTCGGCCTCGCCGCTCTCGGCGCGGGATGGGGCGTCGGCACGTCTGGCTCGGCCGCCATCGCTGCGGTGACAGAGAAGTCTGAGGTCAGGACTACGGCGCTCATCTTCGTCGTACTGGCGGAGGCAATCGCCATCTACGGGTTCGCAATCGCCTTCGTCATCCTCGGACAGACGGTCTAGCTGGCCCTATCGGAGCCCGCGCTAGAATTTTCTCTCGATAGTGAAGTCCGAGAGGTCTTCTAGCAGCTTTATCGCGTCGCTCCTTCTGAGCGCTATCAGCTGCCGCTTCGCTTCGGAGGCGTAGTTCTGCGAGAGCCCGGTAAGGCGTCCGACCACCTCGCTCTCGCTGTGGTTCTTGAGGAGCCCCAGCGCTATCTTGTCCTGGGACCTCCAGTCCAGCAGGTCGTCCCTGATCTGATATGCGATTCCGAGGTTCCGTCCATACTCTGCCATGGCGGTCACCTCCCTCTCCTTCCCGCCGGCCACGAGGGCTCCCAGCTTCGCAGACGTCTCGAACAGGGCGGCCGTCTTGTCCGCGACTATCTTGAGGTACTCGTCCCAGGTCAGGTTGTAGATCTGCGGGTCTATGGTCAACTCCGAGTACTCGCCCTCTGCCATGAGCAGGGCCGCGCTGCTTATCTCCTCTGCGACGCGCCTGTCCCTGTATCTCGCAGCTATGGCGAGTATCATGGCGAAGACGAAGTCCGCGGTGAGCAGCGATGCTGCCTGGCCGTACTTGACGTGGAAGGTCATCTTTGCCCTGCGCGTCATCTCTTCGTCGATTATGTCGTCGTGGATTATCGACTCGGTATGGAGGAGCTCGACGGCCACGCTCGCCCCAAGGACTGAGTCGTTCTTGCACCCCAATGCTTCGGCGCAAAGCATGAGGATGACTGGCCTTACGCGCTTGCCGCCCTCCATCGCATAGACGAACGGGTCATGGAACCTGGAGTGCCTGTATAGCTCGAGCTCCTGGGCGAGCGCCGCGTTTGTCCGGTCTGCGTAGGGGCGCATCCTCGCTTCTATCGAGTCGAGAGAAACGGCGCGGCGTTCATCCATGTAGCGCGACTGGACGTCAACCCACATCATTCTATATAACGTTTCATCTGTTGTGGAGATAGATTGGAGGCCTTCGCTCTCCAGGAGTTCGAGATTGGCGACAGGTGGTACTTGTTGCTGCCGAAGCTCAACGAAGCCCAGACGGGGGCGATGGCGAAGAGGTTGGAGCAAAAGGGATACACCATTGGCTCGTCGCGGGTGATGGTGGCGAGGAAGGGCAGCCAGACCATCCGCGTCAGCCCGGTCGGTGTCTGCTGGTCAAGCTCCGACCCGGCCGACGTCGTCGGCCCTCTCCTCCCTGAGCTTCTCGCAATGCCCAAGGAGAAGACTGCGCTTGAGCTCCTCTCCGAGCTCTATTTCACGCTGGAGCGCAGAGGAGAGTCTACGACGCTGCGCCTAGTGACTCGTATGGAGTCCGGGTCAACGTGGAGGGCGCTCCGTTCGATGGGTGAATGCGCGCTGACCCCCGACGAGTGGGCCGTTGCAACCCTTCTGTTTGGGAAGAGCAGCGAGGAGGTCCCGCTCGTGACAGACTTCCCAAACAGTGGTGCCCGAACCCGTGTCATCGGAAGGCGCCAGTACTACGAAAGCATGCTCAGTGCGACCGAGGCGGCTGCTACTCTCAGGACTGGCAAAGAGGCCCAGAGGAACTCCTACCTCCCCAGCACAGGGCTCGTCGTGACGGGGAAGGTCAAGGTGACGCGCGAAACCCTGCTACGCGTCTTCAGAGGAACCGGCGAGTGGTGCTACTTCGCGGCCGGATAGCAAGAAAGCCCTAAGTGGCAAACTGGCAGGGGTCGAACTCAGCCCCGGTAGTATAGCCCGGTCAACTCTGGAGAGAGCGGCCGAGAGTATGCCGGCCTTTCGAGTCGGCGACCCGGGTTCGAATCCCGGCCGGGGCAGTCCAAGCACATAATACGACCCATTGCTCAAACTGAGCTCATTCCAGTTCCAATCAACTTCATTGGACACCATGCGGCCGGGATATGAATTACTTAATAGACGGTATGAAAGTCATACTTCATGGAAGAACCTGAATTGGCCACAGTAGGTACTAAGGGACAGGTGGTGATCCCACACCAGTTGCGGAAGGAATTGGGGATCGGGCCGAAGACGAAACTCGCGATCTTCAGCAGGGAGGGGAAGCTCGTTGTAGTAAAGGTCGAGGCTCCAGCGGTCGAGGACGGATTGAAGGACCTCTTCCGGGAGATAGATGACCGCTACAAGAGCAAGAAGAGGCCAACGGAGAGTGAAATCCTGAGAGAGATTCAGGCATACAGGATGGAAAGGCGGTCAGCGAAGGGCGCATGAGACACTGCGCATTCTCCTCGACACGAACGTCCTGATTTCAGCCTTCGTAGGGCACGGGAAGCCCAGGCATCTCTTCCGCAAAGTGCTCCAACGTCACCAACTGATTTCCTC
>JASHVX010000023.1 GCA_030044375.1 Nitrososphaerales archaeon
GGAGGGCGCCTGTTTCTGATTCGCGATGGAGTACGTCTACGCCGCCCTGTTGCTCCACAAGCTGGGCAAGCCGGTCAACGAGGAAAACCTCACCAGCGTGGTGAAGGCTACCGGTGCCAGTCCTGACACTGTGCAGATCAAGGCCCTTGCTTCGGCCCTCAGCGAAGTGAACATCGATGAGGCCCTGAAGAACGCTGCCACGATGGCGGCCGCCCCGGTCGCCGCAGCAGCCCCGGCCGCAGGAGCTGCGAAGGCAGAAGAGAAGCCGAAGGAAGAAGAGAAGAAGGAAGAGGAAGCGCTGCAGGGACTCGCTTCGCTGTTCGGCTAGAGAAGAGCTGTTCTCTTAATCGGTCTTCGACGTTAGCCTTACGAGAGGCCCTTTTCTTTCGCCTTGGCTTCGAGGGCCGCGGCCATTGCTTCCGCCCTTCCCAAAATCATGGGGGCGGTTTCCTTGCTCACGAAGCCCGCCTCCACAGCGAGGCTCATCGCCTCCCTGTAGGCCTTGCCTAGGACCTCGGGTGCCGTCTCCTTGGTGACGTAGCCTATGAAGATCGCCAAGCCCCTGGAAGATGAGTAGGCGTCCAGCAGGCTCTGCCTGTACTTCTCAAGGTCGATCGCCACCACGTCTCCCGCATAGACGAGGCCGTTCTCGTAGGCGAGCGCGATCGCCACTCCCGCCTTGATCGGCTTGATGTTGAGCTTGGAGAGGAGGCTCGCAAGCTTCGGCGTTATCGAGGCGCCCCTCTTCACTGCCACCGAGTCCTTGTTGACCCAGATGCTCCCGCCTTCGATCTTCGTCTGGATCCCCGCCTCTCTGAACTCGCTCAGGACGGGCCCTGCGGGGAGGTTCGTGTTTCCTGCGGGCACCATTATGTCGTCGGGGGCGACGTCGCCGGCTCTCGCGGGAAGGAAGACCTTGTTCTTGTCCAGGGTCAGGAAGAGCTTGAACGGGTCGTAGGTCGAGAAGATGAGGGCGTTCTGGCCGGTCAGGTGGGCGAGGAGCTGGTCTGCGTTCTTGATGCCGGCCTTCTGGAGTCCCCGCGTCGCGAGCGTGTTCTTGACCACGAAGACCTCTGCGTGGCCCCTGAGCGCCTTCCTGACCGCCATGAGCTGGCTCGCCCTGACCTTGGAGAGGCTTGTGACTGCGAGCACGGGGTACTGCTTGGCGAGCCGGGCGACCTTCTCGACTGCCTCCGCCTTCTGTGGTCTGACCGGATGGAGCTGCACCGTCTCGCTCATTCTACTCGACCGCCTGCTTGGCCGGCTTGCCCATCGCAGTCTTGACCATGAGCGTCTTCACGTTCCTGTCGCCGTTCGGAAGCTTCTTCGCCACCGCGGCCATGACGGCCTGGATGTTCTCAGCCAGGTCGGGCTCTGAGAGCGCGCTGTCGCCTGCCTTCGCCATGACTCCGAGCGAGCCCCTGCTCCTCACCCTGACCGCGGTCCTCATCCTGTTGATCATCGTCTCGACGGGCGCGTTGGGGGGCACCGGGGTCGGGATCTTCCCCTTCGGGCCTAGGGCTTGGCCGAGGATCTTGCCTATCCTGGGCATCAGCGCCGTGTCTGCGAGGAAGAAGTCGTACGAGCGAGCCAGCTTCTTCGCGTCCTTCTTGCTCCCAGCGTAGCCTTCGAGCTGCGACGGGTCTATCACCAGGTCGGCCTTGGCGGCCTTCGCCCTCAGAGCGAGGTCGCCAGAACCTATGAAGCAGACCTTTGCCTTCTTGCCGGCCGGGTGCGGGAGGTACACTATCTCGTTGATATTGAGGTCGGTCTTCTTGGGGTCGACCTCCTTGAGAGTTAGTATCACTTCTACGGACTGCGTGAACTTGCGCTCGCTGGACTGGTCCTTACCCTTCTTAACGAGCTCGGAGAGCTGCTGTGGGGAGAGCATTCGCTTGTCACGAATTCCTGGTCGAGCCTTCCGGCAGCGGATAAAAGAGTTGTGCGTCCAAGGCGATCCCTACTGGAGCTTCGAGTCCCACTTTCCTGCGTCGATCTCGCCCATGAACTCACGGGCGTCCTTCCCCTCGACTTTCACGCCTATGCTCACGCAGCTCCCGACCACCTCCTTGACGGAGGAGCGGAGCGTCTTCGCGTAGGAGCCTGCCATCTTGCTCTTGGCTATGCTGACGACCTTGTCGATGGTCAGGTCGCCGACGAAGTCCACGTTGGGCTTCCCCGAGCCCTTCGGTATCGCGGCTTCCTTGACGACCAGCGCCGCGGTCGTCGGCGTCCCCACGCTGACCGTGAACTGCTTGGTCTCCTGGTCGACCTCGACCTTCACAGGTACGCGCATACCCTTGAAGTCGCCAGTCTGCTTGTTGATCTCGTTGACTATGCCGAGGACGTTGACGCCGAGGGGGCCAAGTGCGGGGCCGAGCGGCGGGCCTGCGCTGGCCTCGCCTCCAGTGACCAGTGCGTTGATGATCTTCTTCTCTCCCATGCTGAGACGCCTTTGGGAAGGCGCACTCCCGCCGTGGAGTATCTAAGCTTTAGTCGGTGAGGATGACGTTCTCACTGGGTCGCGGCCGCCGCTCCCGCCTCGGGCTTGGCGCGGCCGACAAGCTTGGTGTAGCTGCCGTCTATCGTTATGGGCATGGAGAAGGCAGTGTCTATGAGGATCACTATGATCTCCTGCTTCGCCTGCTCGACCCTCGACACCCTCGCCCTCATTCCCTTGAAGGGACCGGCCACTATCTCCACGGTGTCGCCCTCGTTGATCTCGGCCACCATCGACTTCGTGACGAGGAACTTCTCTATGTCCTGATACTGCATCATGCCAGGGATCTTGCTCCTCACGTGCTTGAAGCCCTGGATGCTCTCGTCGACCACCTGGGAGTTGGGAGCTTCGAAGAGGACGTATCCCTTCCAGGTGTCCAAGGCGAGCACCGAGTAGATCGGCTTCTTCTTCTGTATCGCCCTGTTGGCCACGAAGGTCGCCACTGTCCTCTCCTGACCGCCGGTCGTCTTGACCGGGAATATCGACCCTGTCCTCTCTTGCTCGCTCAAAACCGCCCAGTTGGGTGCACGCGGTTTATGTTGGACTAATAACCTTACTCGTCGGCGCCCCTTCAGTCGGTCTTCTAACCGAAGAATATGTTCCCTATGAGCTTGATGATGAAGCCGATGGTGCCTACGACCGCGACGCCGATGGTCACGAGCTTGAGGTAGAGCGTGAACTCTTCCCTGTCGCTCTTGTGTGCGAGCCTGAAGATAGCGGCGCAGGACGAGAGGAAGTCTCTGAAGCCCATGTCTTTGGAAAAGGCCGGGCCTCCGGTTAATATGCATTCGTTAATATCCTGAGGTCCAGCCTGCGCACCGATGACGCAGCAGGGGGAACCGGCGACGGTCATCGTGGCATCTTCGACAGACCTGGCGTCGAGCACACTCGCCAAGGCGCTGATCGAGAGAGAGGAATTCGAGTCCACCCGGGTGGACCTGCTTGGAAAGGCGGTCTATCAGCGAGGGTCGCTGCTCCTGGCCTTATTCGAAGGGACGA
>JASHVX010000024.1 GCA_030044375.1 Nitrososphaerales archaeon
CGCCCCTCGTAAGGAACACTCGCGTGCCTTCTCCCGGACGGCCGCCTCGCAGGCCCCAGGGTCCGTGCCGCTCTCTGTCCGCCACCACGGTTAGTGTGGTCCCGTCAGCCAGTGCGACGAAGCGGCGGACCAGCCCCGAACCGCCCCTCATCCGTCCCGCGCCTGAGCTGTCCGGCCTGAACTCGTAACGTGACACCCTCACGGGCATGGAACGCTCGAGCTCCTCGATCGGAGTGTTCAAGGTGTTTGTCATGTTGCACTGGATTCCGTCTATCCCGTCGAGCGTCTGTTGGCCGCCGAGGCCGACCCCGATGGTCTCGTAGAAGGCCCAGCCGTGCCCCTCGTTCACGCCTCCCATCATGACGTTGTTCATCGAGCCTCCAGCCGCTGCGGGGACCAAGGACGGCGCCGCCTTGGCGAAGGCCCTGAATAGGACGTCGGCGTTCCTCTGGCTGGTCTCGACGTTGCCGGCTCCTACAGGGTGAGGTCGCTCAGGGTTGAGCAGACAGCCCTTGGGTGCCGACACCGCGACGACCGAGAAGGCTCCATGGTTCGCCGGCACGTCGGCTCCCAGGAGGCACCGGAGGACGAAGTATACCCCCGAGAGTGTCACGCCGAATACGGCGTTAAGCGGGTAGTCGACCTGGCGGTCGGTGCCCGCGTAGTCGACCTCAATTCCCCTTTCCGCGACCGTCACTTCGACCCTGAGGGTCAGGTCGACATCTCGTCCCTCCAGAAGGTCGGAGGCCGAGTACGTCCCAGGTGCGAGTCGCGAGAGCCTCTTCAGCGTGAGGGCCTCGGAGTGCCTGAACGCCTCTCGCGCTGCAAGTCGGAAGCTCTCAATCCCGTACTTCGCGATCAGGGAGCGCACCCTTTCGGCGCCTCTGAAGTTGGCGGCGACCTGTGCCCTGATGTCCCCTCTCCGTTCCTGCGGGGTCCTCGACTTCGAAGAGAAGCCCTCGACGACTTCTACCAGTATCTCGGACTTCCTCACGAGGTAGGCGGGCTCTAGGATCGTCCCCTCCTCCTGAAGCGTCCTCGCCCTCATCGATATGCTGCCCGGAGTGACGCCACCCACGTCCGAGTGGTGGGCCTTGTTTACGACGAAGGCCTCTAGCTCGCCCTTATGATGGATGGGGGCGGCGACCGTGACGTCGTTGAGGTGCGTCCCGGTGACGTAAGGGTCGTTGCAGACCACCATGGAGCCTTCGTCCAAGTAGAGAGAGCGCTTCGAGCAGACCTCCAGCATGTTCGCCAGCCCCCAGGGGAGGGAGCCGAGGTGGACCGGTATGTGCTCGGCCTGGGAGAGCAGCCTCCCATGCCCGTCGAAGACCGCCGCCGAGTGGTCCATGCGCTCCTTGATGTTCGGAGAGTACGCTGCGTTCCTGAGCGCCAGGCCCATCTCCTCGCTCGCATATGACAGCGAGTTGGCGATCACCTGCAGAGTGACCGGGTCGGGGCCTGTCATCTTGATAGCCTCACGCCGTATCTTTCGGCCGTCCAGTTCCAGGACGGATTGACCACCAGCGTCGAGTCGTACTCCTCGATGATGCAGGGGCCTCGGCCCCTGTCACCGAGTTCCAGCTCCTCTCGCCTGGCGACGCCGACCTCGCGCGTCTCCCCGCCTATCCACGCCGCCCGTTTGACGGCGGGCGCGGCCGGGAGGTCTGGGCCGCGATGTCTGTTCGCAATGGATCCGTCGGCGAACGACCTCGGGACTCGGGTCCTGATGCCGATGTTGACCACCTGGATCTGGTCGGGGGAAGAGTAACCGTACAGCTCCCTGTGGCGAGCATCGAACGACTGCCTGACGTTTGTCTCTCCGCCGTAAGGGATGCGCAGCTCGTGAGACTGGCCGGCGTACCTCGCCTCGATGAAACGCTCGCTCCTGTACCTTTTGAGGCCGTCTGCCTCCATCGCCTCCCTGGCTTCTTCGTCCAGCCTGGCGAACCGTCTGCCGAGTCCTCGGGGAGGCCCCATCGCGGGCGAGATGAACGTCCTTGTCAGGTCTCCGACGATCAGTCCGTATGCGGAGAACAGTCCTGCGTGTGCAGGGACGACGACTTCGCGCATCTCCATCTCCTCCGCGAGGTCGCAGGCGTGCATGGGACCGGCTCCTCCGAAGGCTATCATCGTGAACTCGCGGGGGTCCTTACCGCGTTCGACGCTCACTATGGAGATCGCCCTGACCATCTCGTCGTTGGCTAGCCTGACCATGGCCTTGGCGAGCTCGAGGGCGGATAGCCGAGAGCGCGCCGCCAGCCTCTCGAGGGCCTCCTCTCCGAGCTTGCGATCTATGCGCATCCGCCCTCCCAGCAGGCCGGTCGGGCTGAGCCGCCCCGTGACCAAGTTCGCGTCGGTGACGGTCGGCGCGACTCCCCCGCGTCCATAGCACGCGGGCCCGGGGTCTGAGCCGGCGCTTTCGGGTCCCATCTGGAGCCGACCGGTCTCGTCTAACCAGGCCATCGTCCCGCCGCCGGCGCTGACCTCCGCCACGTCGATGAAAGAGCCCCTCACGACGTATCCGCTTCCGCGGATCGAGCGCCCGCTGTGGGTCCTCCCTGCGGCCTCGAACTCGCGAGTAACGTCGGGCTCCGAGCCCGTCACGGTGCAGGCTTTGGCGGTCGTCCCGCCCATGTCGAAGGTCAGCACACTGCCCAGACCAAGCGAACGGGCGAGCTTGCTGGAGGCGACGACCCCAGCCGCGGGACCCGACTCTATGGTTGTGACCGGCCGGGCAGCCGCCGTAGCTGCCGTGCTCATGCCTCCGTCCGAGTTCATGACGTAGAAGGGCGCCCCGATTCCGACCCGCCGAAGAGAAGCCTGTAGTCTGAAGAGGTATCCCGCCATCTTGGGCGCAAGGGCTGCATTCACCACGGTGGTGCTCGTCCTCTCGAACTCCCTGTACTCCCTGTCAACGTCGCAGGAGAGGCTTATGTGGCCGCGGTAGCCCTCACGACGGAGTGCCGCGGACATCTGCCTCTCGTGGTCTGGACCGACATATGAATTGAGGAAGCAGACCGCCACTGACTCGAAGCCTCCACTGACCACAGTCCTGGAGACCGACCTAGCGTCGTCCTCCGAGAGGGGCTCGAGGACCGAGCCGTCAGCGGCGGTCCTGCACCTGACCGTGAGCCTGTCTCTGCGCCTGACTATCGGAACGGGCCTCCTCGTCTTCAGGTCGTAGAGCTCGGGGC
The DNA here is from genome assembly GCA_030044375.1 of Nitrososphaerales archaeon. Lineage (GTDB taxonomy): Archaea > Thermoproteota > Nitrososphaeria > Nitrososphaerales > Gagatemarchaeaceae > UBA183. The sequence continues at coordinate 3,198 of JASHVX010000024.1, forward strand.
GGCGCTGCCTGCCGATTTCGAGGACATCCCTGAACCCTTCGTTGGTGATGAGCGCGGTCCGCGCCAGACCGGCGTGGGTCAGAAGGGCGTTCGTGGCCATCGTCGTTGCGTGCGAGAGGAGCGAGAGCCGGCCTCGGAGGCCGAGGTCCTGGAGTCCCTTCGAGATGCCGTCCGATGGGTCCTCGGTGGTAGGGAACTTGAGCACCTCCAGAGCCCCTGTCTTCACGTCGAAGGTCACGACGTCGGTGAAGGTACCCCCGACGTCCACCCCGACCAGTCTTCTGCCCCCCCTCCCGGGGGTCTCGGCTCGGCGCGAGGCGTGCCGGGATCTGGGAACCTTCACTCCTGACCAGCGACGGGCCGCTCGCTCCCTTGATTAACGGTTGTCGGCTTGGAGTGAGGTATCAGGGCTTCGCCCAGTCGTCGAGCCTAGAGGGTTCGGAAGAGGCCCTCTGCAGGTCAGACACGCGCACCCCGATGAGCCTGAAGGCACGCCCGCTCCCCTCGAACTCGTCGAGCAGGTCAGAGACGACCTTCTGAAGGGCGTCCTCGCTGTCGGTATGGGTCGTGATGGCCTTCTCCCTCGTGTGGGTCTCGAAGCCGCTGAACCTGATCTTTATGCCGACGACCCTGTATGCCAGCTTCGCCGATTTGAGCCTCCGGGCGAGCTCAGAGGCGGCCGAGGCGGCCTCGCCCCTCAGCGTCTGGAAGTCCGCCGTGTCCTCTTTGAAGGTCCTCTCTACGCTGAGCGACTTCGGGAGCTCCTGCTGCCTGACTTCGATGCCCTCCTCCCCGTGGATGACGCCCCACAGCCAGACGCCGTTCTTTCCGAACCAGGAGACCAGCTGCCTCCCGTCCAGCCTCTGAAGGTCGCCGATCCTCTGAAGGCCCTTCGCCCTGAGGAACTCCTGAGTCTTAGGTCCGATGCCGGGGACCACCCCGACCGCGAGAGGGGAGAGGAAACCGGCAACGTCGTTGAAGGGGACCACGGTGAGCCCGTCAGGCTTGTTCCTGTCGGAGGCTATCTTGGCAGCCGACTTGTTCGGCGCGACCCCGATGGAGCAGGTGAGACCGTGCTTCTCCCTGACGGCTTGCTTGAGGTCGACCGCGAAGCTCCTGGCGGACTCCTCGTCATGCGCCTTGCTGGACACGTCGAGGAAGGCCTCGTCTATCGACGCCTGCTCGAACCTGTCGGCGGAGGCCTTGAGGGTCGACATCACGTCCTCCGACATGCGCTCGTATAGGCCCCAGTCGGGGCTGAGATAGACGGCGTCTGGACATAGCTTGTAGGCCCGCGAGATGGGCATGCCTGACCTCAAGCCGAACTTCCGGGACTCGTAGGAGCATGCCACCACGACCCCCCTCCCTTTCCCGCCCTCAGGGTCAGCGCCGACGACCACAGGGAGCCCTCTCAGCCTCGGCTGGTCCCTGACCTCAGCAGAGACGTAGAAGGCGTCCAGGTCGACATGGAGGACTACCCGCCACCGGTCGGACAACCGCTAGCTACCCGCCGAAGAGAGTCGTCTGCTCGGTGCCCTGAGCCTTCCAGTTGAGCTCTATCAGGCCGAGGAGCCTCCTGAACTCGTTGCTGGACTCGGGACTGAAGCCTGCGAAGTGATTGTTGAAGAAGACGTAGCCGTCCTCGAACTTGTCCGAACTCTCTCTTACGACATCGGCCCATCGCTGCATCTCCTCTGACCTGTCCTTCTGGACGCCGGTGAATTCGGTGATCTCCCTGTCGCCTACCATCCGCAGATAGACGAAGTCTGCCGTCACCTCCGGCGGAGTCTCGAGGTATTGGTTGAGCGACCAGACCATTGCGATGTTGTTCTTCTTCAGCAGCGCATAGGTCTCCGGCCTGAACCAGGACCTGTGCCTGAACTCTATCGCGTGCCTGAACTCCGGGCTCAGCTTCGAGATGAACTCCTCCATGGTCTTCACATGTGAGTCATACTTCACGGACGGGGGGAGCTGAATCGCTATGGGCCCCAGCTTCTCCTTCAGCTTGCTCAGGACGCTGTAGAAGTAGACGAGGGTCGACTCGGCGCCTTTGAGCTTGTTCTCGTGTGTAATCTTCTTCGGCAACTTCGGGGAGAAGAGGAAGCCGGGCGGCGTGCTGTTCCTCCACTGGGTTATCATGAAAGCACTCGGGACCCTGTAAAAGCTGGAGTCGATCTCCACGCAGCCGAAGGTCTTGGAGTAGAACCCGAGATAGTCCTTGGCGGCCATGTCCCTCGGATAGAAGGGCCCGGCCCAGCCTTTGTATGACCACCCACTGCAGCCTATCTTCAGGTCCTCGAGTTTCAAGCGATAGGAAGACAGGCAGAGCCGCGATAAACCTTCTCAATA
>JASHVX010000025.1 GCA_030044375.1 Nitrososphaerales archaeon
GGACCCGGCCACGACAGACTTCGTCCCCAGGCTGTGGACTGCGACGTGCAGGTCGGCGCCGTCGTCGATGACTTGTTCCGGTGCCGACTTCAGGACCTCCCGGATGGCCCAGTCGTACTCCTCCGCGGTCTGCCCTCTCCAGGCCCAGACCTCGGCCTTGGTCGAAAGATACGCCGCGACGTCGTCTTGGGTCGAAAGGGGATTCGCGCCACAGATCCTCACCTCCGCGCCCGCCCTCGTCAGGGCGTCGACGAGCACGGAGGTCTCCTTGGTGACGTGCAGGCAGACGCCGAACTTCACGCCTTCGAGCGGCTTCGCCTTCGAGTGCTTCTCGGCGAGGGCGGTCAGGGCGCCCATGTGCGCCTTGGCCCAGTGGAAGCTCTGCTCGCCGGCCTTGCTCAGGGCCGGGTCGGCGACCTTGGTCAAGCCAGCTCGGGGAGCGCGGGAGCAGCTTTATTGTTGCCTGGCGCCCTGACGGTCGGGCTCCCGATCCTCCCGAAGCGAAGGGCCCTACTCTGACTCGTACTTGGCGAGGGATGTCACCTCGTACCCCTTCAGCTTGCGTCTGCCGTGGAGATAGCCCAGCTCTGTGACGAAGGCGAAGCCCGCCACCGTCCCGCCCAGCTTTTTGACGAGAGAGGCCGCGGCGCGAGCCGTCCCGCCCGTGGCCAGCAGGTCGTCGACGATCAAGACCTTGTCGCCCTTGGCTATCGCGTCGGCGTGTATCTCGAGGCCCTGCCTCCCGTACTCAAGCTCGTAGGTCACGCCGAGCCTCTTTCCAGGGAGCTTTCCCTCCTTCCTGGCGGGGACGAACCCTACGCCGAGCCTGTCGGCTACAGGCGACCCGACGATGAACCCTCTGGCTTCGATGCCCACCACCTTGTCGATCCCCCTGTCCTTCCACTCAGAGACGATCGCTGAGGTCACCTTCCGACTGATGCTGCCGTCCTTCCACAGGGTCGTGAGGTCCTTGAAGTCGACGCCCTTCTTCGGATAGTCCTTGATGGACCTTACGCTCTCCCTGATCTCGCGTTCCAAGGAGGCGGTCAAGCGCTCAGCCTCGCGGTGTCGAGGGAGGCGGCGCAGTCGCATCCGCGTTCGTCAGGGAGGCGCTTGATGACCTCGGTTATCAGCCCCTTCAGGGTCTGCATGTTCCTCTCGAACACGCGGATGACCTCATGATGCGAGACGGGCCTCGCGTCAGGGTCTCCCTCCAGGCCCGCGTCGTAGTCAGTCACAAGCGAGATGTTCAGGTAGCACAGAGCCTGCTCTCTGGCGAGCACGACCTCAGGGTACTGCGTCATGTTGATGACGTCCCACCCTTGCGACCTGAAGAATCTGCTCTCAGCGGTCGTCGAGAACCTAGGCCCCTGGATGACGACCACGGTCCCTCTGTCGTGGAACTTCAGTCCAGTCTCCTTCGCCGCCTTCTGGACGACCTTGCGCATCTCAGGGCAGTATGGCTCGGCAGTGCTGACGTGAGTGGTCTCCGGGCCGTCGTAGAAGGTGTCGGCCCTGCCCGCGGTGAAGTTCACGAACTGGTCGCATATCACGAGGTCCCCCGGCTCGATCTCGGGCTTCAGGCTGCCGACGGCGGTGGGCGCTATGACCCTCGAGACGCCGAGGCGCTTCAGCGCGTAGATGTTCGCCTTGTAAGGGACCTTGTGCGGAGGGAACTCGTGGTGGACCCCGTGTCTCGGGAGGAAGGCGACATGCCTTCCGCCGACCTCTGAGATGGTAACCTTGGCGCTGGGCGGGCCGTACGGCGTGCGGACGGCTATCTGCCTTGCACGGCCGGTGAGGAAGCTGTAGAAGCCCGAGCCCCCGAAGACTCCCGCTTCGGCTTGGGACTTCACGTCGTCCCTCACGGAGTTTGCGATTTAATCTTTGGTCGGCGCCTAGGGTCCCGTGCCGCCGATCAGCCAGTATTCGTTGCCGTCAGGGTCGGCGAACATGCCGTTGATCCCCCACTCGTACTTCTTCACTTCGCGGGTGAACTTCACGCCCTTCGCCTTCATCTCTTCGGCAACCTTGTAGGGGTCCTTGACGTAGAATGCGACTCCCGTGTTGCCTGGGTCGGGCTTCCCTTCGCAGAGGTGAACCTTCGTGGTAGCCCCCACGGGCCAGACGAGCACCCAGTGGCCCTCCGCGGAGCTGCTGAGGCCCACCTTCTCCTTGAACCACTTCGCAGACTTCTTCGGATCGGAGACGACCACAGCTACGGAGAACTGCTTGGAGACCATGGTCCGGTTCCCGACCGCTCTCCTTTTACGCGTTTTCGAGGGGCACAGAGTTGAAATACCCAGAGAGAGGAATTCGTAGAATGCCCCGTTCATATGAAGAGCTGCTCGGCAGGGCGAGGTCGGGGACCGAGAAGGAGGGCAAGAAGTCAGGGGCCCTCAGGCTGGAGCTCCCCGAGCCGGACGTCATCTGGGTGGGCAACAAGACGATATTCAGGAACTACGGCGAGTTTCCGAAGCTGATCAGGAGAGACTCTGCCAGGGTGCTCATGTTCCTTGCGAAGGAGCTCGCGACCGCAGCGTCGATAGACGGAGACAGGGCGATATTCATAGGCCGCAAGGACAGGGACTCGTTCTCCCAGCTCCTGCAGAGATACGTCAAGGACGGCGTCCTGTGCCCGGTCTGTGGCAGCCCAGACACCCGCTTGGAGAGGGACAAGAGGATGTGGTTCATGGTCTGCGAGGCCTGCGGCGCGAAGTCTGTGGCGAAGGTGGCCTAGGCTGGCCGGTGGGAGGTTCGCGGTGAAGATGGCCGAGTACCGAGGGAGCTCGCTGGTCAACGTCTGCGACGAGGAGATCGTAGGCAAGACCGTCGCCGAGGGCAGGCTCAAGGTGCACCTCTCGAAGGACTACTACTCCGGCCAGGTCGTGGACTACGGCGAGGCCCTCAGGCTCATGAGGACCTGCTCCATCGTAAACCTAGCCGGCCAGAGGTCGGTCTCCCTTGCCGTCGACAACCAGCTGGGCGCCAGAGAGGCCGTCCGTGAGATAGAGGACGTGCCCTTCCTGATGATCTACAAGTTCTCAGGGTAGCTAGGCGGCCTCGCGGAAGCGCCTGAGGAGCTCCTTCTGCGTCCCGCTGAGGTTCTTCGGTACCTCCACGTCGACGTCCACATATTCGCTCCCTCTACCCCAGTGGCCAGGCTTAGGGAGGCCCTTGTTCCTTATGGGGAACCTCTCCCCCGGCTGGGTGCCGTGAGGGACGCTCAGCTTCACGTCCCCGTATAGAGTCGGGACCTTCAGCTCTGTCCCGAGCATCGCGTCTACCGCGGTGATCTTGGCCCTGACGATGATGTCGTTCCCTTCGCGCGTGAAGATCGGGTGGGGTGCCACGCTCAGCTCCACGTAAAGGTCCCCGGCAGGAGTCCCGTTCAGCCCCGCGTTGCCTTCGCCTCTGAGCCTCAGCGTGAGCCCGTCTTCCGCACCGGCCGGGACGGCTATCGTTATCCTCCTCTTCCTCTGGGCGACGCCCTCCCCCCCGCAGTGAGAGCATGGAGACTCGACGACGTATCCCCTCCCGTGGCATGTGTCGCACGCCATGACCCTGACCAGCCTCGTGAAGCCCGCCGACTGGACCTTCTGGACCTGGCCCAACCCGCCGCACGTGCTGCACTTCTGGCGCGAGGTCCCAGGCGACGCCCCGGTCCCGTTGCAGTCGGCGCAGACCTCCTCTCTCGACACTTCGATCTCCTTGTTGGACTTCTCTACGAGGTCCTCCAGGCTGACCTGGAGGCGGTAGCCCAGGTCCTCCCCGCGCGACTGCCTCTGCCCTACGCCACCGCCGAAGAACTGGGCGAACACGTCGTTGAAGCCGAAGCCGGCCCCGCGGAAGAACTCGCCGAAGTCAGTCCCCCTGAAGATGTCCTCCTGGCTGTACCTCTGGTAGACGCCCTCCCTTCCATAGGAGTCGTACTGGCGCCTCTTCTCGTCGTCGGAGAGGACCGCGTAGGCCTCGGAGATCTCCTTGAACCTTTCCTCCGCCTCGGGCGACTTGTTCCTGTCGGGGTGGAACTGAAGCGCCAGCTTCCTGTAGGCGTTCTTGATCTCGTCCTTGGACGCTCCCTTCTGGACCCCGAGGACCTCGTAGTAGTCTCTACCGGACACTCTTCCCGGCCTACTTGTCTTCGGCTACCTTGTACTCCGCGTCGCTTACGTTCGCCCCGTCGGCCGGTCCGGCCTGCCCCTGGGCGGTGCCCTGGGTCGCGCCTTGGGCCTGTGCGGACTGGTAGACCGCCGCCCCCGCCTCTTGGAGCACGCGCTTCAGGTCCTCTGTCTTCTGCCTGATCGTGGGGCCGTCCTTCCCGTCGAGGGCGGTCCTCAACTCCTTGGCGGCCGCGTCCATCTTGTCGACCAGGCTCTTGTCTATCTTGCCCTCGAGGTCGCGCTTCGTCCTCTCCGTCGTGTACAGGACGGAGTCGGCTTCGTTGCGGGCCTCGGCCTCGTCCTTCTTCCGCTTGTCCTGCTCCGAGTAGGACTCTGCCTCCTTGATGAGCCTCTCCTTCTCGTCCTTCGAGAGCTTCGTCGAGGCTGTTATCGTGATCTTGTTCTCCTTCCCAGTGCCGAGTTCCTTGGC
>JASHVX010000026.1 GCA_030044375.1 Nitrososphaerales archaeon
CCTGGGGAGGTACTAGGCCCTCCCAGTCCTTGCGCTCAAGGATCCTGTCCCTGACATTCGTGGCCGAGTAGCTCCCCCTGTCGAGATAGGGGACGGCCCTTACGTCGATCCGCTCCTCCTTGAAGAGGGAGAAGGTCAGCGCGTCGTTTGTGAATATGACGTCGAACTTGGGCACCATCGACTTCACAGTGGACACCCAGAGAGAGTGCGAGTCGGCGTCGGGGATCGGGATCGCCATCCACTTCGACGGGTCCACCCCGTTCCCGTCGAGCGCCTGCTTGATCATGGTGATCCTTTCGCCGGCCGTGAACGGGTTGTCCCTCTCGTGGTTCCTCTGCGCGCTGCCGACGACCACGTACAGGTAGCTCACTTCCTTCAGGGCGTGCTTCACGGCCGCGAGATGGCCCAGATGGAACGGCTGGAAGCGGCCGACCAAGAGGCCGACGCGGGTGCGCTTCACTTTGCCGCCGAACTGCACGGTCTATTTAAGAGGGATTTCGGCACCGCTATAATCCTCTGCCTCCACGGCGCGTCGTGGAACTCGTCGAGGTAGACGGCTCCAGAGGAGAGGGAGGCGGCCAGATACTGAGGACGGCCATCACTTTCTCGACCATCACGGGGAGGCCTGTGAGGGTCTCTAGGATCCGCGCGGGCAGGCCTGTGCCTGGCCTGAGGAGGCAGCACGTCTCGTTCCTCAGGGTGGTGCACCAGGTCTTCGAGTCCTCTCTCCGGGGAGACACAGAGGGGTCTGGCGAGGTCGACTTCGTCCCAGGGCCACCAAGGTCGCGGTCCATTTCATTCGAGATGGGAACGGCGGCGAGCATCACGCTCGTCCTCCAGGCTGCCATCCCTGCCGCGGCCCTTGCGGGGGATGGACTGAGGCTGGAGCTCGCAGGCGGCACCGACGTTCCCTGGAGTCCGACACTGGACTACCTCGCCACTGCCGTGAGGGAGGCGTACGGAGCACTAGGGATAGACTTCACGCTGCGGACAGGCCGGAGGGGCTACTATCCGAGGGGAGGAGGCCGCGTGACCGCGGAGGTTGGACCTTGTCGGCGGGTCATGCCCTTGTCCATGGCCGACCCCTCAAAGGTGGTCAACGTAGAGCTGGCTAGCAGGTGCGCGATGCTCCCCCGGCGGGTAGCGGAGAGGCAGGCGCTCGCCGCCTCGGCCGCGCTCGAGCAGGGAGGGATCGGCGTATCGTCACTGACTGTGACTGAGGAGCAGGCCGACTCGCCAGGCTCGTCTGTGTTGGTGCACTCTGCCGGGGCGGGCAGCTTCATCCTAGGCTCCGACGAGCTGGGCGCGAGGGGCAAGCCGGCAGAGGAGGTCGGCCGCGCCGCCGCGCGACGGTTCCTGGCGTACGCCAGTTCAGGTGCCTGCCTGGACGACAACCTAGCCGACATGGTCGCCCCGCTTCTGGCCCTGGCAGGGCGGCGCTCTCGGCTCCGGGTCGCCGCGGTCTCCGAGCATCTCGCCGCCAGCATGTACGTCGCGGGACTCTTCGCGCCGGGCGCCTTCGATGTGCGTAGGGAGGGGGCCGGCCACGTCTTGGAGATCGGGCCGAAGTGAGGCTCGGGGCCTTCGCTCAACACAACGTCTAAAAAGGCCCGACGTCTCCGCCGGCTTCGTTCATGTCTTACGAACAGTACCTTCCCGGCGCGACCGCGGTGGGCATAGCCTACAAGGACGGGGTCGTCCTGGGGGCGGAGAGGAGGATTACGCTCGGCAACTTCGTGCGGAGCAAGTCCGGAAGGAAGGTCTTCAGGGTGACGGACACGGTGGGAGCAGTCTGCGCAGGGATGGTGGCCGACATGCAGAACCTGGTGAAGGAGGTGTCGGTGTACTCCAAGCTGAAGGAACTGGAGTCGAGGAACGCCCTCAAGCCCAACTCTGTGGCGAAGCTGATGTCGACGCTCATGTTCCAGAACAGGTATGCGCCGCTCCTGACACAGGTAATACTCGGAGGCGTGGGAGAGAAGCCCGTCGTCTACGTCCTCGACCCGCTCGGGAGCGTCATCTCCGACGTCTACGCTACCGTGGGCACCGGCGAAGAGACCGCAATCGGCGTCGTAGAGGCGGGATACAGCCAGACCATGTCCCAGAAGGACGCGAGGGACCTGCTAGTCTCCTCAATCAAGGCCGCGATAGCCAGGGACGCTATGAGCGGCAACGGCATAGACATCCTAACGGTAGACAAGACAGGGATCAAAGAGGAATCCGTGAACCTGTAGGGGAGAGCGACTTGTGGACCTACAACGGAGTCAAGGTTCACTGGCTCGGCCACGACTCGTTCGTGCTCGAGGGAGCCAAGTCCGTGGTCATCATCGACCCCTTCAAGGCCAAGGGCGAATTCAAAGCAGACCTTCTACTGATCTCGCACGAGCACCAGGATCACCTGAGCGAGGACGACATCAGGCGCTTCTCGAAGCCGTCGACCGTCATAGTCGCGCCGAGGATCTGCGAGAAGGGTCTGGCGCCGTTCTCCCAGGAGAAGAGGTTCGTGGAACCCGGCTCGAAGGTCAGCCTGAAGGGCGTCACCGTGGAGGCTGTCCCGGCCTACAACCTGAACAAGTTCAGGGAGCCGGGCAAGGTGTTCCATCCGAAGGCCGAAGGCCGCGTCGGATACGTCGTGACCCTCGACGGAAGCAGGTTCTATCACGCCGGCGACAGCGACGCCACGCCTGAGATGAAGGCCCTGGACGTGGACGTGGCCTTCCTGCCGGTGTCGGGGACCTACGTGATGACCGCCGAGGAGGCTGCCGGTGCCGCGAAAGCGATGAAGGTCAAGGTCGCCGTGCCCATGCACATCGGCTCCATAGTCGGCAGCAAGGCCGACGCAGAGAAGTTCAGGCAGCTGGTTGGCGGTAACAGGCCCGTAGAGATACTCGAGGCAGAGTAGCGTCCTCTACTCTGGGACGCTCTCCGACTTCAGCTTCCCCCCTTCAAGCTTGATGAAGAGGTATCTGTTGTCGGCGAACACCAAGGTCAGCTCGTTCTCCTTCTCTTCCACCGTGAGCAGGGCTTTCTGAAGAATCCCGTCGAACTTGGCCATGAGCGGTTAGGTGCTGCCCGTCTACCGTATATCTGTCTTATCGCTCCGGCCGTGGACGTAGGAGGTCAGGCTCTCGGTCGTCGGCCCCGCCGAGATCTTCTCGACAGGGGCGCCGGTCGTCTGGCGTACCATCTCTCGGATCACTTCGTCGATGCTCCCCTTCCTCCCTCGAAGCTTGAGCTGCTTGAGCGCCCTGTGAGTGTCCTCGTGGACCTTGACTGACTTGGCCAAGAGCCTTGACGTGTCCCGCCCTCTATTTTAGGGCGAGTCTGACTCAGTATCGTCGCGAGATCATCATCTGCCTGGGAGCTTACTCCAGGCTATGACTGGGACGGCGTTCACCTCATCGTCGGGTCTCACGCCCAAGGGCTCGGATTTTAGGATTTATCCGGGGCCTTCTAGCCGACGGCCGTGGGGTTTCTCGAGGGAGTCAGAGTCGTCGACGCGACGAGGCTGCTCCCAGGGGGCTTCTGCACCATGCTGCTCTCTGACATGGGAGCGAGCGTCGTAAAGGTCGAGCAGCCTGGGCTGG
>JASHVX010000004.1 GCA_030044375.1 Nitrososphaerales archaeon
CGCAGCCCCTGCCGCCACCCTCTCCTCGGAGTGCAACTGTGACCCGGTGCTACCCCTCGTGATATATCGTTTGGCGGCCTCCCGGGCGGGCCTGTGGGTCAGGACTCTCTCAGGAAGTCCGAGAGGGAGGCCTGGTGCGCCTCGAGGGTCCTCGCGTAGAAGCCCACCTTGCGGAGGTCCCTCGCGAACTCAGAGGCGAAGCCGTGCGTGGTGTAGACGACCTCCGGGGAGACGGCCTCGACCAGCTTCATCAGCTCGGCGTAGTCGCAGTGGTCACTGAGCGGGAAGGCGTAGTCGGCCCCGAGGTAGGAGCCGTATCCTCCCCTCATCGCCCAGCCGCTGAAGGCGACGAAGATGGCCCCGTGCTTCTTCTTCAGGTGAGACATGAGCCGGCTCCTGCTGCTCGACATGGGTGCCACCATCACCCAGGGCCCTTCCGGGAGCGAGTCCTTGTCCTTGGCGGGGTCGAACCTGGTCCCGAGCTTCAGGTCCACCCCGTGCTCGACGTGGACCGCGTTCATCCTGGCGACGCTGTCGTGGAAGTAGAGCGGCTCCCAGCTGGAGAAGTAGTAGGCGAGGAGCTGGGCCTTGCCGAGCGGATAGCCCATGAGCACGACGGGCCGCCCTCTGTCGAAGGCTGAGCCTATCAGGGCGTTGACCTCCCTCACAAGCTTCGCAGTCTGGGGGAAGACGTACTCGGGGCTCCCGTAGGTCGTCTCCATTATCAGCACGCGCGACCTCCTCGTCCTGCAGCGGCCGAGGAAGGCCCGCTCTCTCCCGGACGCGTCGCCCGTGTAGTAGACCTCGTCCTCGATGCGGATCGCTCTCGAGCCCAGGATGTGGCCCGAGTCCAGCAGCTCCACCCCCTCGGCCTCCTCCAGAGTATCCCCGAGGTCGTAGCCCCGCGCCCTGGCGAGGTCGGCGGTCTCCTTCGACGCGATTATCCTCTCGGTGCTCGAGGGCCTGTGCATGTGGTCGAGGTGCGCGTGCGAGACGAAGGCGAAGTCGGCCCGCGTCTGGCCCTTCGGGTCCAGGAGGTAGCGCTTCCTTCCCAGCTCGACCTGTATCCCCATGTTCGAGCTCACGGAGGCGCCCAAGGCAGGAGGGCTTCTGGCCCGCGTTCGATTATTAAGCTGTCGAGATGCGGAAGGCCTTCCACTCGCCCGGGGCGAGGGAGACGTCGAAGCTCATGGTGGAGAATACCCTGATCGTCGAGACCTTCGTCCAAGAGCAGTTGGACCTGTCGTACTCCTCCAATGGCGTGCTCAGCCGCTTGGAGAGGTCAGGGTCCCTTGGCGGGAAGCTCAGCGTCCCCCTCAGCGGGGCCGCCGTGGAGTTGCCGACGCAGATCGCTTGCCCGGGCCCCGAGAAGGAGACCGCGTGGAGCCCCCTGACGGGCGGCTCCAGCAGCTCGGACCTTCCGTAGGCCCACCCTTGCTTCACGTCCACGTGCTGCCCCGAGGCGAAGGCCTGCGCCTTGCCGCCTCCCCGCCCCACGAAGACTGTGACAGGCTCGCCTATCCACGCTTCGGCCACGAGCAGCCACTTCAGGCTGGACGAGGCCGCCGCCGACACCGAGACGCCGGCCGCCAGCGCCTCCGCGCCGAGCTCGCCTTCGACCAGCGCCTCCAGCAGCCTGGCGGCCGCCACGGTGTCGCCTTCTTCCCCGTGCACCTCCCTCCCCTCCACGTCCACCCAGTAGGGGAACTCGCCGGGGGCGCCGCCCAGCTTCACGGCGTCCTCTGTGACCAGCCTGGCGACCTTTTCGAGGGCGAGGCTCCCTATCCCTGCGAGTCCCACCCTGTAGCACACTATGGCGTGGGCTAGCGCCGCCCGGGTCCAGTACCCGCCAAGCTGGCCCTGGCCGTAGCTCGGGTTGAAGTACAGGCGGTTCGACGTCGGGACGGTCCTGGGGCCGTAGGGCGTCTCGAAGTCCCTCTCGAGCAGCCTGTGCGCCGCCGCCTGCTCCGCTGAAGGGAGGAAGCCGTGCCTGTATGCGGCCACGGCCATGTCGATCGTCTCGTCCGGGCGGAGGCGGCCCGAGGGGTCGAGGCAGAGCGAGAGGAAGCCCCTTTCGTCGACGAGCCTCTTCTTCACCATCTCCGTGAGCATCTCGGCTCTCTCGCGGAACCTCCCCGCGTCGTCCCCCTTCGAGACCGAACGCGCGACCTGCGACGCCGCCGCGAGGGCGCCTGCGGCTGCGAGCGAGACCTCGGGGACCTCCCCTGCCTGGTAGCCCCGGCCCGGTGACCTGCGCCAGCCCTGAGGCAGGGCCGGGCTTGTCTTGAGGCAGTAGTCCTTGGACGAGGCCATGAAGTACGCGGCGAGCTTCTTCACCAGCGGGTAGAGCGACCTCGACGCCTTCTTGTCGCGCGCGGCCAGCAGGTACGACGACACCGCCTGCAGCAGGACGGCGGTCTCGAGCGGGCCCGGCTCCATCTGGTCCAGGCTGTGGGGGACCGCGCCGTCCCTGCGGATGAGCGACCTCGACGCCTCGACCGCCCTGAGCGGGGCGTCCTTGTCGACGTAGCCTGACGCCTTCACGGCCTCGAGCTTGTCGAGCCCGAACTTGGCGTGGCGGGCGCCGAACAGCGAAGCCACGGCCCAGGACGCCGACTCTGTCAGGGCCGGGCTCGAAGCGGCGACGAAGGTGCCCTGCCTCTTGGCGGGCTTCCAGTCGCCCTGGAGCCGCCCGAAGTCGGACAGGGCCTCCTCGAGCTTGGAAGGGTTGTAGATCGATGCGAAGGTGACCTCCTTGGCTTCGCCAGGCTGGAGCTCGAGCTCGTGCAGCGACACGATGATCACCTGGCCCGACATCCCAGCCGTTGGGTCGCCGAGGTCGCCGGCGGCGACGAGCTCGCGGACGCGCGACCTGTCTGTCGTCATGAAGAGCTTCTTGGGAGACGGCATCGAGCCGACCACCCTCGCGCTGGGTATGTCCGAGATCTCGTCCATCGCCACGTGGCTGCCCCTGTTGAAGGCGTTGACGCCTAGCGAGCCCCACTTGGAGACGTCCCCGAGCTGCGACGCCGTGGGGTCCAGGACGTCCATCAGCCGCAGGGTCAGCGGCGAGGAGCCTCCGTTCTTCAGCTTGACGTGCCTCAGGTAGCCCGCCGATGCCGCCTGGAAGAACTCTACCGAGTGCGTCGCCTCCACGGAGTCGAAGAACTTGCCGCTCATCTGGGCTTGCTGCGGCCTGACGCGGAGCGCCCAGTCAGGCTTCTGGCCCTGCACAACAACGCCGGCCTGGACCTTGTATGCCGAGAGGCGCTCGAAGCCGAAGACGGCCCTCCGCTCGGGCAGGGAGTCGAAGGAGCGGAGCGACCCGTCCGGCTCCAGCGAGAGCCTGTAGTCCTGGGCCATGAGGGAGATAGGCTTCTTCAGCGACGAGGCGCGCAGCGGCTGCGAGCGGGCTGGGATGGCCTCCACAGTTGCGCCTGCCATGATAGGCGGAAGGCCCCGCCCGCATAATATCAGGAAGCTCGACTGAAGTTGAGCAGGTGCACTCTGAGGTTTAACCAGTCGTGGCGCGCTTCCAGCGCGTCCCGGACGGAGTGTCCTCGACCACGACGCCCTTCTCGAGCAGGGCGACCCTCAGCCTGTCAGACTCCGCGAAGTCGCGCCTCCGCCTGGCGGCCTCCCGCTGCTCTATCAGCGACAGGATGTCCGGGGGCAGGCCCTCCTGCTCGAACCTCATGACGCCCAGGACGGAGTCGACCCTCTTCAGCGCGCCCAAGAGGGCGGCGGCGGGCTCCCTCCCCAGGCCGCCGGAGTCGGCCATGGCGTTAGCCTTCCTGACCGTAGTGAAGAGGGCGGCCAGCGCCTCGGGGGTGTTCAGGTCGTCGTCCATCGCCTCCTCGAAGGCGGCGAGCAGGTCTCCCGCGAGCTCCCCGCCCGAGTCGGACTCCGAGGTGACCGACTGCAGCCTGCCGATCAGGTCGCCGAGCCTCTGCCTCTGCGACCTCGCCTGCTCCAGGCCGGACTCGGTCAGGTCTACGACGTCCCTGTAGCGGGCGGAGAGGAAGAACAGTCTGACCGTGAGCGGGTCCCAGCCTTGGGCCACGAGGTCGCGCAGGTAGACCTGGTTGCCGGCCGACTTGTGCATCTCCTCGCCCTTGACGTTGAGGAAGTCCGAGTGGAGCCAGTAGTTCACGAACTTCTTTCCTGTCGCGGCCTCTGACTGGGCTATCTCGTTCTCGTGGTGCGGGAACTTGTTGTCCATCCCTCCCGCGTGGATGTCGAAGGACTCCCCGAGGTACTTCATCGACATGGCAGAGCACTCCAGGGACCATCCGGGCCTCCCCTTGCCGAACTCGGTCACCCAGAACACGTCGCCGTCGTCTCCGTCCCACCCCTTCCAGAGCGCGAAGTCGACCGCCTCTTTCTTCTCCTCGTAGTGGTCAGACGATACCCTGCCGGTCGACCTCGCCGCCCCGAGCTTGACGCCGGAGAGCTCTCCGTAGCGCGCGAACTTGGCGACGTCGTAGTAGACTGACCCGTCCTCGGAGGCGTAGGCGAACCCCTTGCGCTTCAGGGCGCCCATCAGCGCGAGCATCTCGGGTATGTGCTCGGTGGCCCGCGGATACATGTCGGCCCTGATGATGCCGAGCGAGTCGAGGTCCGACATGAAGGCCGCCTCGTAGAACAGGGTGAGCTCCTTGAGGGGCTTCCCCGTCGCCTTCATGCCCTTGATGATCTTGTCCTCCACGTCGGTGATGTTCATCACGTGCAGGACCCTGTACCCCTTGAAGGTCAGATACCTCTTCAGCAGGTCCTCGAAGGTGAAGGTCCTGAGGTTGCCTACGTGGGCGTAGTTCCAGACGGTCGGCCCGCAGGTGTACATCTTCACCTCGCCCTCCTTCATCGGCTTGAACTCTTGGAGCGAGCGCCCCAGGCTGTTGTAGAACCTCAGCATGGACTCAGGGCCTCGGTCGCCCCGGACTAGACTCGCAAATAAAAAGAGAAGGGAGATCCGGAATTACTTCAGCGCACCTATTCTGAAGATGGGCTTGCCGCAAGAGCCGCAGGTGCCCTTGATCGCTGGCCGCCCGTTCTTCAGTTTGATTTGCTTGGGATTCTTGATCTCCCTGTTCTTCTTCTTCTCGTAGACGCAGTAGCCTGTGACCATCTGCGAGTTTCCTCGCGCCTGATTCGCTCGCTTTGATATATAAACACGTGATTTTAAGCCCGAAACGGGGTTTTTTCGCCCAGAATGGCATTCGGCCGAAGATGGGCAGGGTCCCCGATTTCCGGAATCGACGGCGATTCGTCCGGCCCACCGTCTCTCGGAGCCTCGTTTGGCAATCTGGGCGATGCCGACAGAGAAGGCAGGGCCGCCGCCATTTTGCGTGCGCGCTGATTTCGACGATATCGACGTGAATCCGGGCGCGCTTGCCTTGGAGAATCCCGTCTCACGCGTGCGCCGGGTCCGCAAGACGCGAATCCTGCTCCTCAGGCGGGCGCCGGGCGTGGGGAACAGCGAAGCCCTCCCCCCGCCGAGGCTAGAGCCCACGAGCTCATGCAGCGCAGCCGTGGGTCTCGACTACGGTCGTGTAGGTCACGGTGACGTTGGAGTTCGTCACCGCAGTCGTGGCCGTGGCGTTCGTTGCAGGGCAGATCACGGTGGTCGAGCTCTCGTCGCACCCGAAGGGCTGGGTCGGGCAGGCCGAGTCGGACGAGGGTCCCGAGGTGGGGGCCGGTCCGCCGGCCGAGTCCGCAAGCCTGAGGTACTGAGGCCCCGCTATCAACATGGCCGAGACGACTACGACCGCTAAGAAGACCCTCGCACTCGAACCGCCTCGCTCGCGCCTTCGACTGAGTGACACGCCTCGAACGCCTGTGCGTTTCCAACAGGCGCGTCGTTTGATATAAACGCGAGCAGGAGTGAGGGCATGCCCAGATCCTTGGGGTCCGTGCGACTAGCGCCTCCTCGCCGGGAGAGTCGCCGGCTAGGTGCAACTCGAATATAGGGTGCGACGGCGAGGCGGGGCCCGGGATGGCGGACCCTCTGCCCAGGCGCGGCGCGGTGGCATCACTGGTGTTCGCCCGGGTGGTCTACGCCATCAACTGGCTCAACATAGGCGCCATCTACGTCCTGATGGAGCCCAGCCTGATGTCGGGCACCGCCGGGCTC
>JASHVX010000027.1 GCA_030044375.1 Nitrososphaerales archaeon
GCGCTGGTGGCGAGCTATGCCAACCTAACCTTCGTAGACCCGACAGGTCAGGTCACCTTCTACGAGCGCGCGACGAATTCGATGCCGGCACCCCCCAAGGAGACCCTCCCTCACCCATATGGGATAGACGTCGAGGCCTTCAAGCGAATAGTCAAGGCCTCGGAGGAGCACGACATGAAGTCCTTCATGGTGACGCACTTCCACAGGGTCGGCGAGAAGATCGCGACCAAGTTCCTGGAGTTCGCGGGAGTGAGCGCGAAGCTGCCGCCGAAGAGGCTCAACAACTCCCAAATCGTCGCCCTGGTCGACGCGCTGCAGAGGTTCCCCGACTTCCTGCAGCCTGACGCAGCCGTCCTCTCCCCCGTGGGAGAGGAGATACTCCTCGCCGGGGTCAACAAGGAGCTCCAGCCCGAGTTCTCGACTGTCGTCACCAGGCCCCCGTCCTCGTACTCAGGCTTCCCGTTCCTCATCGAGGTGGCGGTGGCGTACGGCGGCAAGGTCCTAGAGCCCGGCATGCGGCTGTTCAGGTTCGCGAACCGCATACCTCTGCTGTACGACGAGAGCAGCGACGTCAGCTTCGAGGTCCTGAACAAGGAGATCGACTGGAGGAGATATCACGTCCCGCAGGACGCCCCCGTGGGCGTCATCACGCACATCTGCAGCACCAGGATACCCTACAAGACGGTGGGGAAGGAGTACATCGCAGACAGGCCCGAGATAGAGAGGGAGATCAAGAACGCGGCGCGCGAGGCCCTCCGACAGCTGGGGATCTTCCTGTCCAGGAAGGGGAGCATGGAGGCAGTCCAGAGGAAGTACAGCATCTACGGCAAGTACCTCCCGCTCATCGCCAGATTCTCGGCCGACCTGGCGGGGGAGAAGAAGCTGCCAAGCTACAGGAAGCTGATCGAGTCTGAGGGACTTGGACAGCCCGCCGAGGCGGCGGCAGGGACCGAAGACGTCAAGGAGGAGGCTGCGGAGTCACAGACGCCGGAGGCGATGGAGATTGAGCAAAAGAAAATCGACGAGTACGGCGGAAACTAGGAAGACCAACGCCCAGGCCCTGCTGAAGGACCTGGGGGCGAGCGTCTACGCCGACCTGGACGAAGGGAGGTTCCCGAGCGTCACGTTCGCCAGCAGGTCGGTGCGCAACATAGTGTACGACAGGAAGCTGCAGCAGTTCGTCCTCGGGCCCACCACGGTGAAGAGGTCCTCGGGGAACATCAAGCACATCAGGCCCTTCACGCAGCTCCTCTGGCTCGCGTTCTTCGCGAAGAAGCTGGTCGACGAGAAGCGGACGTCGACCCTCAGAGACGTCTTCTACTCGGCGCAGGCGTTCGACGTCGAGTTCGTAGACCAGGCGGAGTCGGACGAGCTGATAACCGACCTGGAGGTGGTGATGCAGATGGCCAGGGAGGGGATGAACATCTACCCGGAAGAGAGGAGCGCGATCTTCGGGGACCTGACCATCGAGTACACCGTGCCTGGCTACGAAGGGAAGAAGGCTGACCTGTCGGCGAACCCTGACGGCGTCATGATCGGGCCGGCCCTGACGACGGCGGAGTTCGCGGACACCGACGCCGAGATGGTGCTCGCCATAGAGAAGGGCGGCCTCTTCACTAGGTTCGTCGAAGAGAGGGTGCACAAGAAGTACAAGGCGCTGCTCATCAACACGGCCGGCCAGCCCCCGAGGTCGACCCGGTTCCTGCTGAGGAGGCTGAACCAAGAGCTGGGGCTGCCGGTCGGGATCCTTTGCGACGCAGACCCATGGGGGGCTCATATCGCGATGGTCTGCAAAAGCGGATCGGTCGAACGAAGCGAACCGATCGTTGTCAGGGACCGCTCGGGCAGGGTGAAGGTGCTGAGCATAGGAGAGTTCGTTGACGACTGCATCGGAAGGTTCGGATCCACAACGGACGACTTCGGAAACGAGGTCTGTTCCCCAATCCCCTACGAGACTCTTACCGTAGGCACAGACAACGGGGTACGGTTCGAGCAAGCTACCGCGGCAATCAGACACAGGTATCGGGGCGCGCTCATGGCGCTGACGACGTCGTCCGGTCGCAGAGTGAACGTGACGCCGAATCACAGTGTCTTCGTTCTGAGAGATGGAAGGGTCTCCGCTGTCAGGACTGACAGCCTGACCCACGGCGACCTGTTGGTGATTTCGCGGAACCTCCCCATCGAACAGGAGCAGCCGACTGAGCTGGACGTGGTCAAAGAGCTCGCTGACCTTCCTGAGGGCGTCGTTGCTCGGGGCCTGAGACTCGTGAGAACTGACACTGGTTCCAAGTATCACGGGCGGAGGGTCCTGGCTGACCTGCCGAAGTCCCCCAAGAAGCCGCATCTGGCCCTGCCGACAAGCGCATACATCGAAGCCAGTGTGGGAAGGCGTGCGGTCAGATGCCCTGCAAAGCTTTGGCTGTCGGCCAAACTGGCGCGGCTTCTTGGCTACTACACGTCGGAAGGGTGGGTCACCATGAGAGGAAAGACACCGGCGAACGTGTCACTCTGCTTCGGGACACATGAGCCTGAGGTCATTGAAGATGCCATCGACTGCATAGCCACGGTCTTTCCGGAGGCGCACATCTACCGTGCCGTCCGACAGGACAAACACGCGGTGACCT
>JASHVX010000028.1 GCA_030044375.1 Nitrososphaerales archaeon
CAGTCGGAGACGCGCGCAACTACAATCCACGTGGGAGGGGCCTCTACAAGTGCAAGACATGCGGGCGTGTGAAGTCAATGCGCCACCTGAGGCCCAGCTCCGAGATCGGCTACTGATGTTCGCAGACAGCGGAATTTTTACCGCGGCCATGCTAATATCCCATTAAATACACCCGATTTTTCATCACATCCGTTGCCAGACACTGAGCAGGCCGATGCTCAGCCAGCGCAGCCCAAGGTCTTCGTCAGGGAGAGCACGGGGATGGTGAAGAACGCCTCCTTCTTCGACACCATCGCTCTGAATCTCAGCAACATGTCGATCGGAGCGCTCCTCGGAGTCATAGGGCTGTACGGATACATGGTCCCCAGCATGGTCGGGGCAGGACTGAACCTTGTCTACACATGTATCCTGGGCTTCATCATCGCGGTTCCACAGTTCGTCGTATACACGATGATGTCGCGGCGCTTCCCGAGGACCGGCGGCGACTATGTCTGGATTTCAAGGACCTTCGGCGGATTCTGGGGCAGCTCACTTTCGTTCATGGGGTACACGCTGGAGACCACAGCCTACCTCGCGCTCATCGTCCTCAGCACGGTCTTTGCGATTGGCGCCGTCGGCTACATACAGTCCGGCTTCACTAGCAGCGCCCTGCTCAACCTGTCTCTGCCAGGAAACTCCGGCGGGACCCCGCTCCCCCAGTTCGCCATAGGTGCGATAGTCTTTGCAGCGCTGATAGCGATAAACGTCGTCCGGCCGAAGGCCGGCTACAAGCTGGTCTCTGCCCTCACCCTCATCGGGATCGGGACCCTGGTGATAGCGATCCTCACACTGCTGTGGGCTGGCCACGCGGCCGTGGTCAACTACGTGAACTCTGCAGGCTGGTCTGTGAGTTCGTACCTCCCTGCCGGGGTCACTGACATAGCTCAGGTCGGGACTCCTCTGACCTACTCTACCATCGTCAACTCCTTCACGTCGTCGGGTAACTGGATAGGACCCGCCCTGTTCCTCATGCCTCTGATCTTCGCATTCGCATATCCCTGGGTCAACGCGGGACCCGCCGTAGCATCCGAGATCAAAGGAAAGACGGCCCTGAAGTGGAACGTGCCCATCTCTGCGGTGATAGCCTTCGTCCTGCTGACGTCCTCGTTCGCCACCCTCTACTACGTCGGAGGCGTCCCGTTCATCGACCAGTCGTTCAGGTCCTGGTCGATCTCTGTCTACTACACCTTCAACTTCTGGACCCTCGCCATGGGAGTCGCCGGAAACCCGATCCTCTCCTGGGTCATCGGTCTGGGCTGGATCGTGTGGAACGTGGGGATCCTCGCCTACGGCATAATAGTGATCAGCAGGTACCTCCTGGCGCAGTCCTTCGACAGGTTCCTTCCTGCCAAGATATCCTCGGTGAGTCCCAAGTTCGGGTCGCCGATGGTCGCTCACCTCATAGACCTAGTTGCAACCATCACGCTCGTCGGGCTGGCCGCCTACTTCTATGGGACGGTTTCGGCCTTGTTTGGCGCGATCATAGCCGCGATGGTGTACTTCATGTTCATCGGTCTGACCGCGGTCGCACACGCGATAAAGAGGGAGACGGGACTTGCCCGCGCGGTCCTCGGCGTCTCAGGCATACTGGACTTCGTGGTATTCGCCTTCGTCGCGTACGAGTTCGTCGCCAATCCGATGGTGTGGAGCCTCAACGACCTTACATACGGCTTCGTGATATTCTCGTTCATCTTCGGTGCGGCAATCTATCTCGCCTCCAAGAGGTTCTACCAGAACAGAGGGATAGACATCTCCCTCGCGTACAAGGAACTCCCGCCCGAGTAGAAGGGCGAGGTACCCTAGCCTAGCCTCTAGGCCTTCTGGCCAAGCGTCACGCACCCGTCCCTGTACACCTTCGCCAGGCTCCTCGACGTTAGGTATGGGGCAGCCAGCAGGACAGGGACGCTCAGGAGGATGAAGGCGGGCTGGTAGTATCCCAGCAGCGCCGCAAAGGACGCCGCACCGGACCCGCCGAGCGTGTTCGCGAAGAAGAGCCCGGCACACGTGGGGCAGCCTGTGAAGAGCCCCACTATCGCCCCAAGCGCGCCGGTGAGCCCCGTCGCCTCGCCCTTCGCCCTGCTGTCGAAGGCGAAGACGGACAAGGCCAGGTTGACTCCGACAAGGACAGATATGGTGATCAACAGGATGACGGTCAGCGGAATGAGCTGGACGCCGACGTGTTCTGGGAGATACACCACAAGGTCAGGGGCGAAGAGCGGGGCGCCCCTCGGCGTGAGGATCGCAGACGGAATAGACACGCCATAGGTCTGCGCGAAATTGACGGTCGGCTGGTAGACGATCATGCTCGTGATTATGGCGTAGAACGCCGCATAGAGGGTCGCTGACGCGAAGAAGCAGCGCCTGTACCTCCTGACCGACAGGACATATGGGACCAGCCACCTCGGCGAGTTCGGGACGAGCCCGAGCGAGCGGACAGCCGCTATGCTGCTCGCAACAAGCCTTCTCGTGTCGACGACCACGGCGAGGATGGCGATGGACATGACGGCCAGATACAGGATGGCTACACTATCAGGCCCCGATGTCTCGCCCTGGGTAGCCACGGCGAAGGCCCTCTGCTCGAACGTGTAGGCCAGGGTCGCAACGGCGGCCGCCATGACCCCTGACAGTGCCATGACGGGCATCCTCGCTCCGGGTAGCGCTACCTTCAGAGCCACCTTGCCCAGCGAGGTCTCTCCTTCGTTAAAGCTTTGGGACAAACCTAACTAAGGCATCTCGCCACCACCACGCCGTTGGAGTTCGAAGAGGCAGTCCGAAGGCGGAGGATGGTCAGGCACTTCGCGAAGAGGTCGGTTTCACCGAAGGCCCTCGCCAGGATAATGGAGCTCGTCCAGCACGCGCCAAGCGCCGGCTTTAGCCAGGGCAGTGGTTTCGTCGTAGTGACCAGACCCGCCATGAAGAAGAAGATCGGGGCGCTGCAAGGCGAGACCGGCTATGTCGGAGCAGGCTTCCACCACTGGATATCTGAGGCGCCGGTCGACATCATAGCCTGCGTCAGCGAGAAGATCTATCACGACAGGTACAACGAGGCCGACAAGCTCGATGAGGACGGCAAGGAAATCGAGTGGCCTACTCCCTACTGGTTCTTCGACATAGGGGCTGGCTGCATGATAATACTCTTGGCCGCGGTCGACTCGGGCCTGGCCGCCGCCTTCTCAGGAGTGGTGGACCCGCCAGCGATGAAGAAGCTGGCCGGCATACCTGACCACTTCCATCCTGTGGGCGTCATTTCAATCGGGTATCCGGCAAAGGACAAGAGGTCCCCTTCCCTGAAGAGGGGTCACAAGCCCTCCGAACAGATCGTTCACTACGAGCATTGGTGACCTAGCGTTAGAGGTCAGCCGGCGCTGGGCGTCGATCCCAGGACCTTTCGCTTACGAGGCGAACGCTCTACCAGGCTGAGCTACGCCGGCCCAATCTCTCCCCGCGCCGCGAGCGGTTAAAGCCGTTTTCTGGAAGGGTTTTTAGAATTCGCAACGGCGGCGTCGGAACTGCGCGGGGGTCGCCCAGCATGGTCAACGGCGTGGGACTGAGGCTCCCATCCCTTAGGGGTTCGTGGGTTCAAATCCCACCCCCCGCACTTAGACCTAGAAGTCTCATCCTCAGGAATTCATGGTGGCGCGAGTTCGAACGGAGCGCGGCAGACCTGGCCTACAGCCCTAGCACGGAGGCAGCGGTCCCAGCCGCGTCGCCTAGCACCTTGAGCCTCTCGCGCACGAAGTCGACGCTCACCTCGTCCGCCTGCGTGGGAATGTCTGACGCGATCTGCTTCAGCAGCGTCCTGTAGCTCGGCCCCATCACCGCGAGGACAGCCTTCAGGACGGTAAGGCAGTCGACCTCCTCCAGCCTGTGATTCCCGTTCGTCGTCAGCCTGACGAGTGCCACCTTGCTCTTCGCGAGCTCCTCCAGCTCGGACACAAGGTCGCCCATCGCCCTCCTCACGCCCTGAAGGTCGACGTAGGCCCCCAGCGCAGGATCGTTCATCACGTTCACGGCCTGCGTTTCGTCGCTGTATTCGATGCCGAGAAAACCGTTCCCGTCCGTCCCTGAGGCGGTGACCTTGAGCTCGGCTCCGTTCCCCTGCTTCTGGAAGCCCGCCCTGATTCTCTCCCCTGAGGTCTCCGCATCTACTAGTAGGTACTGGTCCAGCCTTTCATAGCCTGGCACTCGGCTCTTGCCCAGCAGGGCCTTCGAGAACCTGACGGGTATCTTGAGCTCGTAGCCGAGCTGTGAGAGGGTCAGCGGCCTGTGGAACAGCTTCGAGTTCTGGGAAGCCAGCCGGAAGTCGTACTTCATCCCGCCTTCTGCCTCGTAGGCAGACTTCGCCTGGTAGACGCCGTCCACAAAGGAGACGCCCACGGAACTCTCTATCAGTGGCAGTGGCGAGGCCGCGAGGTACGCCTCGAGGCTCTTGACGGCCTTGTCCCTCTCGGCAGACGCGGTCCTGCGGAATCCCTCCACCGCTTCCTTCGACTTCCTCTGCAGCTTCTCCCTGGCCTGAGCCTTCGCCATGGCGAGGAAGCTTTCCATCTGAGCCGAGAGGTCCTTGAAGGCATCTTTGGGGTCACCCTTGACTGTGGAGATGAGGTTCGACAGCTCCTCGAAGTAGCTCTCCAGCCTGTTCAGGTCAGCCTCGAGGTCGCCTTCGGCTGCCTTCGCGGCCTCTTCGTCGCTTCTGGCGCGGCCGCTCGACCTCACGGCGTCGAACAGGTGCGTGACCGTGAGCTTCAGCGAGGCTGCGGTCTCCATTCCAGCTTCCGGGCGGCGACGTCCCTTAAGCGTTTTCAGGGTCGGGAGTCCTTACCGGCGCCGGGCCAAGGGAGAAATACTTCGGCGCCCCAGTTGGGCCCCTCTTGAGCGGCGGCGATGAGCGGCCGGACGAGATGCTCGACAGGCTGATCCTGCAGATAAAGGCAGTCTCGCTCCTACAGGGCTCTGACGCCGAGCTGCGCGAGAGGCTCGAGAGAAAGCTCCTCGACTCGAAGGATGAGAGCATCCGTAAGTTCGTCAGGGTCGTCAGGGAGGGTCAGAAACCGGAGACCGGGGGGCTACTGCTGATCTCCCTGGGAGAGCTGACCCTGGCCTCCCTGTTCGTGCTGGCCGGCGCCGTAACACTGCTACCGTCCCTCCTCGGCATCGGCACGGCCCAAGGCCTCGTCCAGTATCTTGGAGGACAGGCCGCGAGCACGGTGGCAGGCTCTCCTCTGTCGCCCTATCTCTCCCTGATGGAGTTCGCCCTAGGCGCGTTCTTCCTGCTCGCCGCCTCGTACACGCTACGCCACGCCGCGCTCGACCTGAAGAAGGCTGGACTTGCCGTCAGGTCGGGCGACTCGTAGTGACGGAGCTGACGCCAAGGACACGGCAGACGACGCTAGGCGTCAAGATCGCCGGCATGGCAGTGGGCGCGACGACGCTGGCCCTGGCGCTGGCCCTCGCCCTCGACGAAGTGGGCCATCTCGCCTCTTCGAGGAGCTTCGGCGCAGGAGACATAATAGTCCTCGTAGGGATCATGTCGCTCTCGCTCTCGGCTACGGCCCTCGTAGCGCAGCTGCCCGAGTCCCTGAAGGCCAGGTTCAGGCGTGTCCCGCAGTCGGCTCCGAGCAAGCCCGTCTACGGCTTCGTCACCCTGCTGGCTGTCGGCGTAGGGGCGACCCTCGGGTCCCCTCTGTTCATCCTGATCCCGCTGAACGTAGTCCAATACGAGTTCGTCTCACTGCTGTCGCTGGCTCTCGCCGCCTCGCTGTCAGTGGCGATGGCGAAGGTCTACTCCGACCTCGGAAAGGAGGCGAAGCTCCGCGGCGCCGACCTGGTCGGCGGGCCCTCATTTGCCAAGATGGCCAGCGGGTCTAGGAGCGTCAGGTACTTCATCTCAAGGGTCTCGATGTGGGTCGCGAACACAGCCCTCGCAGCCTACAGCAAGATCGTCTTCCTGATATTCGACTTCGTGTTCATGCCGGCCGTCCTGAAGAGCAACGGACTGTCCTCCGCAGAGGCCTCGATAGTCGTCTGGGCCATCGCCCTTGGCTTCGTCGGATGGACCGTCCTGAACATCCTCTTCGAACAGAGGTACCTCAGGGCTCTAGGCGCGCTGCAGATACTCCTGACTGGCGTCTTGGTGGCGATGATGGTCGCGCACTCGCTGGCCCTCGGCGGGACGACAGGATGGAACCTCTCCGGCCTCCTGGCTCTGCCAGCCGGCACCGGCTGGGTCCCGGCCCTGGTGATAAACACCGGATATCTCTACCTCCTCTTCTTCGGGTTCCAAGAGATCCAGGTCCTAGAGCGCGACTCGTTCGAAGCTTCGAGCATTCCTGTCATCTCCTGGCTCAAGAAGGGGTACAGGATGGGCAAGACGGCCTATTTCGAGCTCGCCATGATATGGAGCGTGCTCATAGCCACTGTTGTGAACGTGCTCTATGCCGTCTCGGTATACTCGGCCGCAAAGTCGGTGCCCAGCCTGGCGTCGTCCTGCTCCGAGTCGAACTGCATCCCGGCTCTCTACCTCGTCCAGCACGTCCTCGGCCGCGGCCAGCTCCTCCTCGTGGGGGCCGCTTTCCTGATAGCGACTGCGACGACCTTCGTGCCCGCATTCCTCGCGGCGGCAAGGCACCTCACGGCTCTCGGGGAGGACGGCTACATGCCCAGCTCTCTGGCGAGCCTCTCCTGGCTCTTCACACTCGTCGCCATCCTCCTACTCGCGCTGGGGAACGAAGGCTTCCTGGTCGACATCACTGACGTGATGGTCCTCATCAGCCTCGGGATAATCGCGATGGCCGGCTTCTGGGTAAGGAGGACCGCAGGGAGGGCCTGGGCCAGCAGGGCGACAGCGGTCGCCGTGGCGCTCGGGTGCTTCCTCTTTGGCGGAGCCATCTACTTCGTTCCGGGGGGCGCATCTGTCGTAGTCTTCGGCTGCATAGCCGTGATCTTCGCCTATCTGACGTTCGACATCATCGAGCTGGGGACCCTGGGCTCGCAACTGTTCCTCTCGGCCTTCGGCCTGACGTGCGTCGTGGCACTCGCACTGTTCGCCCACAGCGTCTACGCCGGCAGCATCCTGACAGAGGCGGCGCGGGCCGCCGGTACCAGTCCAGCCGGCCTTCTGACGGCCGCCCTAGTCGCTTCCTCGTCCTTCCTTGCAGCCAATGTCCTCATAGACGTCGCCGTGCTTCACAGGACCTTTGCCGGCGGGGCCGACGGCAGCTAGGCCGTGGCTCTGTCAGGCATCCCGATGAGGTGACCCGAGAAGGCGACCGACCACAGGAGAACCGGATACACTATCATCCTCTCCAGCCCGCCGACACCTATCCCTATCGACGTGCCGAACGAGCCGTCGTTGGGCAGGAAGAGCAGGAGCGCGACCAGTGCGAAGACGCCGAGGGCGACCGAGAAATACGAGAGTGGCGCCTTTTCGAACCTGGCGGCGACTATGGCCGCAAGGCCGGTGGAGAGGAAGGTGACGAGAGAGAATATCTCGTGAAGGTCGAACGGGCTTCCTTCATGGAACGTGCCGACGCCTAGCATGCCTATCGCCGCGATGAGCACGAGGACGGAGAGCGGCGCCCACCTCAGGCCCCTGTGGAGGAAGTACGAGGCGAATGCAGCGAAAAGACCGAAGACGAGTATCGACGTGTTGAAGACAGGCTCAGAGGCCGGGAAGAGGGCCCCCAGGTCGCTGATGTAGTTGGCCTGGACGCTGTAGGTCCGGCTCAGCGACTCCGCGACGATAAGGAAGATGCCGAACTGCACGGACCCGACAAAGAGGAGGGCTCCAGCCTTCGAACAGTTGGAGGCCAAGCGGCATACATGGTCCCGCCGCCGGCTAAAAGGCTGAGCAGTGCCCGCCTGTGCCGGCTGCGCGAGACCTTTTATCGGCGCGAGGCTGCGGCTCCCACCTTGGACTTCCTTGCCGAAGCTACCTCGATAGAGGGCGACATAATCCGCACCCGACGGGGGCTGCATCAGAGTCCTGAGCTGGCTTACCACGAGCAGCAGACGGCGAAGCTTGTGGCTGACAGGCTCGAGTCGTACGGCATAAAGGTCAAGCGCGGCGTCGGCGGGACAGGCGTCGTAGGAGTGCTCGAGGGCGGAAAGAAGGGAAAGGTCGTGGCGCTCCGTGCGGACATGGACGCACTCCCAGTTGAAGAGCTCGCCGATGTCGACTTCAGGTCGAAGGTCAAGGGCGTCATGCACGCCTGCGGGCATGACACTCACATCGCCATGCTTCTGGGGGCCGCGAGACTGCTGGCCGACCACAAGGCAGAGCTTCACGGCACTGTAAAGTTCCTCTTCCAGCCGGCAGAAGAACACGGCGGCAGGGGAGGCGCCCTCCCCATGATCCAGGAGGGAGTCATGAGCGACCCCAAGGTCGACTTCGTCTTCGGGTTGCACATCGACAACAACCGCAACTCCGGCGAACTGGGAGTCAGGGAGGGGGCGACGATGGCCGCCCCGGACACCTTCAAGGTGAAGATAATCGGCAAGGGCGGCCACGGCTCAATGCCGCACCAGACCATCGACCCGGTCTACGTCGCCGCGCACCTGATACTTGCCCTTCAGGGCGTCTCTTCTAGGATGATAGACCCGATCAGGCCCTTCGTCATCACCGTAGGCTCAGTCCACTCCGGGACCAAGGAGAACATAATCCCTGACGAGGCCCGCCTTGAAGGCACGATCAGGACGCTGGACGAGGAGACGCGCAGGAGAGCGAAGGCCAAGGTCGAGGAGGTCAGCAAGGGGGTCTGCAAGGCCTTCGGCGCCAAGGCTGAGATAGAGTTCGAAGAGGACGCGTACCCCGTCCTGGTGAACCATCCGAAGACCACCGAGGCCGTTGTGGCCGTCCTGAGGCGGCTCCCCGAGGCCAAGGTCAAGAGAGTCGAGCCCATCCTAGGTGGAGAGGACTTCGCAAGGTTCCTGCAAAAGGCCCCGGGCACCTTCTTCTTCCTCGGGACCCACAATCCTGCGAACGGATGCGTCTACCCCAACCACAGCGCCAGGTTCAAGGCTGACGAAGGCGTGCTCAAGCTCGGCGCCGCCTCGCTGGCTCTGCTCGCCTTTGAGTTCGGGAAGCCCGTGCCGAAGCCGTAGGCGATAGGATGTACGCCACGAAGGTCGCCGAGCGCGTGTACATGCTCGATACTTTCGCGCTCGGTCAGGCGGGGACGGTGGGGGCCTACGTGATCACCGGCCCGAAGCCGGCGCTGATCGACTGCGGCTACGCGAGCTCGTCTGACAGCGTCCTGGCCGGCCTCGCGGAGCTCGGCGTGATGCCCTCTGACATGAGGTACATCATACCGACGCACGTCCATCT
>JASHVX010000029.1 GCA_030044375.1 Nitrososphaerales archaeon
CGGATGCCCTCACAGCTCGAAAAAAAATTTGCCCCTCGAGGCCGTCGACAAGGAAAACCTCGCAAGGCTCCTGCGGCTCTTTCACGGCCGCAAGGTCCTCGTCATCGGCGACCTCATAGTCAGCAGATTCGTCGAGGTGGCCGCGAGGAAGCTGGCAAGGGAGGCGCCGGTGCCCGCCGGCGACTACGTGGGGGAGACCTTCCTCCCTGGCGGGGCTGCCAACCTGTCGAGGGAGCTCGTTTCGCTCGGCGCCTCGGTCAGCGTCGTAGGCCTGGCAGGGTCAGACGAATACGGGTCTTGGCTCAAGACAGAGTTCTCGAGGAGCGGAGTCTCCAGCGACAGCGTCGTGGTCGACCCGGCACGACCGACCTCGCTGAGGACCTGGATAATGGTCAACACGTTCCACTCCCTGAGGATTGACAGGGAGGAGAGGAGAGACGTCGGGCCGGCGATATCGGGCAGGCTTCTCGAGGCGGCTGAGCCTCTCATAAGGGAGGTCGACTGCGTGGTCCTTTCCGACTACGACCGCGGGGCCATCACGAGCTACCTCATCAACGGTGTGGTCCGGGCCGCCCACGCGGCCGGGAAGATCGTAGTCGCGCAGCCGAAGATGCACCACTACCTCGACTTCTCGGGCGTGACGTACGTGAAGTCGAACATCGAAGAGGCCTCGCACGCGACAGACATGTCAATGGTCAACGAGACCACGCTGCGGAACATGGGCGTGAACCTCCTCAGCAGGCTGGAATGCAAGGCCATACTCTTGACACGAGGAGAACAAGGAGTCACGCTCTTCGACGCGGAGAACATGACGCTCTTCCCGCCGATAAGCGGAAAGAAGAACCTGTTCAGCAAGGTGGGAGTGAGGGACGCGATGACAGGCGTCTTCGCGCTCACCGTCGCCTCAGGCGGGAACGCCTACCAGGCCTCGATCCTTAGCAGCGTCGCGGGCGACGTCAGGAGCGAGCTCCAGAGGAACGTGCCTCTCTCCCTCCACGACCTGGAAGAGAAGGCCAAAGAGACGGGCGACTTCGTCCACAGGATAGTCCAGGCCCCGGTGCGTAGGTAGAATGGAGGCAGCGCAGGAGGTCGTCCGCCTGAAGGAGACGGCGAGGAGCACCCGCCGGCTCATAATCGAGTCCCTCGCAGAAGCAGGCTCCGGACACCCCGGAGGGTCTCTCTCTGCCGTCGAGCTGCTGGTCACGCTCTTCTTCCACACAATGAAGTACGACCCGAAGAACCCGTCCTGGCCCGACAGGGACCGCTTCTTCCTGAGCAAGGGCCACGCGGCTCCGTTGCTCTATTCGATCCTGGCCCAGGCAGGCTTCTTCCCGGTAGAGGAGCTGATGTCGCTGAGGAAGATGGGCGCCCGGCTGCAGGGGCACCCGTCGATGGGCATCCCAGGCATCGAAGCCCCCGCCGGCTCTGAAGGCATAGGTCTCTCCCTGGGAGTGGGCGCGGCGCTCGCCGCGCGGATGGACGGCCGGCCCAGCCGGACCTACGTCTTGATGGGAGACGGGGAGCAGCAGGAGGGCGAGGTCTGGGAGGCCGCCATGGCCGCTTCAAAATACAGGCTGGACAACCTCACAGCCATAATCGACCGCAACGGGATACAACAGGACGGGCTCACCGAGCAGATAATGCCGCTCGAGCCGCTCGCCTCCAAGTGGCGGGCCTTCAACTGGAACGTGATAGAGGTCGACGGATACGACTTCCTCCAGCTGATAGGGGGCTTCGACCTCGCCGCGAGCACGCGGAACCGCCCGACTGTCGTGATAGCCCATACGGTCAAGGGCAAGGGCATATCCTTCATGGAGTGGTCGCCGCACTATCACGGGACGGCCCCGGCGAAGGACAAGCTGTCCGACGTGCTCAGCGAGCTGAAGTGACAGGTTGAGGCGCATCCGGATAGCCCCATCAGTCCTCGCCTGGGACCTCGGGGACCTCAACGAGGCGGTGGCGATCTCAGTCAAGGGAGGCGCGGACCAGGTCCACCTCGACGTGATCGACGGCCATTTCGCGCCTAACATCACCTTCGGCCCCGGCACCGTGCGGGCCCTCAGACGCAGGTGCGACCTGAAGTTTGACACGCACCTCATGATCGACGAGCCGACGCTCTACGCGGAGAAGTTCATCGACGCAGGCTCCGACCTCCTCACCTTCCACGCGGAAGTCCTGACTGGCGGCAGGTTCGACGAGCTACACGCCCTCGTGAGGAGCAAGGGGAGGCAGATGGGGCTCGCGCTCAAGCCCGCGACCGAGCTGCCCGAGTGGGCCGCCTCGAGGCTCGACAAGGTCGACGCCCTCGTAGTGATGACAGTAAATCCCGGCTTCAGCGGTCAGGCGATGGACATGTCGACGATGCCCAAACTTGAAAGGATAAACGGCATGCTGGAGGCGCGCGGGGGGTCGGTGGACATCGAGATAGACGGAGGAGTGGAACCTGAGAACGTCCACGAGGTGGTCTCAAGGGGAGGCAATGTGCTCGTGGCAGGAGCCGGGGTGTACTCCAAGAAGGACCCCGCCGTGGCTATCAGGGCGCTGAGAGAGCGCGCGGAGGAGGCCGCTGGGAGGGCTTGACCCCGGGCAAGCTCAGCGCCATGAGGGACGCCTACGGCGAGGCGCTCCTCGAACTCGGGGCCACGAACGAAAAGGTCGTGGTGCTGGGGGCCGACACCACCGGCTCGCTGAAGTCTGGCGTCTTCGCCACGAAGTTCCCGGAGCGGTTCTTCAACGTGGGGATAGCCGAGCAGAACCTGATGGGCGTGGCAGCCGGGTTCGCCCTGGCCGGCAAGATACCCTACGCCGGGACCTACGCGATCTTCGTCCCTGGCAAGTGCGTGGACCAGATCCGCAACAACATCGCGTACCCCAACCTGGGCGTCAAGATAGTCTGCTCTCACGGAGGGATCTCGGTAGGACCTGACGGCGCGTCACACCAGCAGGTCGAAGACATCGCGATAATGAGGTCGATACCTCGGATGAGCGTCGTAGTGCCTTGCGACGCCACTTCGACGAGGGCTATCGTGAAGGCGATAGCGGGGATCGCGGGGCCGTTCTATGTCAGGCTGACGAGGCCCTCGACGCCCGTCGTGTACGAGGACGGCTTCGAGTACAGGCACGGGAAGGCCACCGTAGTCTCCGAAGGCTCGGACATCTGCCTGGTGGCGTGCGGCATAATGGTCCCGGAGGCCGTCAAGGCGGCCTCCTCCCTGAAGGCGAAGGGTGTCTCGGCCGCGGTGGTAGACCTGCACACGATAAAGCCGATCGACTCGGAGACGATATCCAGGCTCGCCCAGAAGTGCGGGAGGGTCGTGACGGCCGAGGAGCACAACATCATGGGAGGGATGGGCTCTGCGGTCTCGGAGGTTCTGGGAGAGATGCGGCCGACCCCGATGAAGAGGGTCGGCGTGATGGACACCTTCGGCGAGAGCGGAGAGGCGGGCGAACTGCTCAAGAAGTACGGGCTCACCGCCTCGAACATCGAGAGCGCGGCCGAGGGCCTTGTCAGGGCGGCGCGCTAGTCTTTAATAGAGAAACCAGGTCGTCGCGTAGCCGCTTGAAGCTCTTCCTCGACACGGCGAACCTCGCCCAGATAAAGAAGCTCAACCAGATGGGCCTGGTGGACGGGGTCACCACGAACCCGTCGCTCGTGGCGAAGGAGGCCGGGGACTTCGAGGAGATCGTCAGAGCCATCTGCAAGGAGGTCAGGGGCGACGTCAGCGCCGAGGTAGTCGGCACCTCCTACGAGGAGATGGTCGGCGAAGGGAAGCGCCTGGCGTCCCTCGCGCCCAACGTGGTCGTTAAGATGCCGATAACCCCGGAGGGGCTCAAGGCCACCAGGACGGTGACCTTGGAAGGGATCCGGGTCAACATGACGCTGATCTTCTCGGCCAACCAGGGACTCCTCGCCGCGAAGGCGGGGGCGTCGTTCGTCAGCCCCTTCATCGGCAGGCTCGACGACATCGGCCACAGGGGGATGGAAGTGGTGGAAGACCTCGTGAAGATAAGGGACAACTACGGGATGAAGGTGGAGGTCCTGGTGGGGAGCGTCCGCCACCCGCAGCATGTCCTCGAGGCTGCGAAGATAGGGGCCGACATCGCGACCATGCCTCCCGAGGTGATGGAGAGGATGATGCAGCACCCTCTCACTGACTCCGGCCTGAAACGCTTCCTAGACGACTGGCAGAAAGCCAAGCAGTCGAAGCCTGCCATCAGCAGATAGGGCTCCTACCCCGTGGCGGGGCGTCGCCCTTCATGAAGCAGGGCCGAGGACAGACTCAGCAATTCTTTTACATGGGTCGCCGGCCAGCCACCCCCATGGCTAAGACATATTCGCTCCCGCAACTCCCATACAAGTACTCAGACCTGCAGCCGCACATCTCAGAGAAGACGATGACGCTGCACCACACCAAGAACCACCAGGCCTACGTCAACGGCGCGAACGCGGCGCTTGAGAAGCTCGAGAAGGCAAGGAAGGGCGAGCTCCAGATCGACGTCAGGGCGGTCCTCAGGGACTACAGCTTCAACGTCGACGGCCACCTGCTGCACTCCTTCTTCTGGCCCAACATGGCTCCTCCTGGAAAGGGGGGTGGCGCCCCTGGCGGCAAGCTCGCAGACCACATCAACAAGGACTTCGGCGGCTTCGACAAGTTCAAGGCGCAGTTCTCGGACGCGGCCAAGACCGTGGAGGGCGCCGGCTGGGCGCTGGTGCTCTACGACTCAGAGACGGACCAGCTCGTCCTGACGCAGGTCGAGAAGCAGAACAACATGCACCTGGTAGGCATGCCACTGATACTCGGAATCGACCTATGGGAACACGCATGGGTCCACGACTACCTGACCGACAGGCCGAAGTACGTCGAGGCATGGTGGAACGTGGCCAACTGGTCGGACGCCGACGCGAGGCTCGCGAAGGCCATCAAGTGACCTTCGCAGCTCCGCCCTTTTTCTTGCGAGACGTGTAAGCGAACTCCGCGCTCCTCGCCGCGATCTCTTCGATGTCGGCGACCTCGTGGCGCGTCGAGATGCCCCCGGGATGTGACGGAAGGAGGAATATCCCCTTCGACATGAGGAAGAGGGCGAACCTTCTCCCCGCCTCCTTGTCTCCCCTGCTCGCCTC
>JASHVX010000030.1 GCA_030044375.1 Nitrososphaerales archaeon
AGGTCCGGGTCATTAGGCTCTCGGCAGACGCGATGGCAGAGAGACAGACGAAACGACGGCTCCTGGACATCCTGAGACGATACCCTGTCCTTGACAAGTGGACATTCACAGATGAGCTCGTGATCCAGGACGGCGGCGTCTCTCACAGTTATCCCGTCCTGACACTGTCCACAAATGTCCTGGGCCGGAGTGAGGCAGAGTTCGCGTCGGTCTACATCCATGAGAACATCCACTGCTTCCTGAGCCAGAACCCAGACGGGTTCCGCTCAGCAATGAGCGACCTGCGACTTCGATATCCCAAGGTTCCAGTGGGGAGGGCATTCGGAGGAGCCCGCGACGAAGAGTCGACCTACACACACCTCATCGTCGGTTACCTGGAGCTGGTGGGGATGACTGAGGTCTTCGGCAAGGACAGAGCCATAGACACCCTTCGAGCCCACGACTACTACAAGTGGGTCTACGAGACGGTCCTCGGCGATGCTGACCACCTGAAGTCAATCGTCGAGACGAGTGGTCTGGACCCTAGCACTCCTTAGCCGGGGCTCGCGCCCCGTCACAGCATCTAAGGTCAGAGGCGAGCATGGTCCAAGGGGAAGTGCGAATGGCTGCAATCCGGAAACCCAGAATCCCCGCGCAAGTCACCTCTGTCTAGATGAGGCGCCGGACCAAGAACGTAAGCGGCATGCGTGCCGAGTCGCTGGCCATCCTCGATTTTCTTCGACCGGTGCCAGTGTCTCGATTCTCTGACTGAGATCTCCACGAGACTCCCAATAGCGACAAGAACTACCCCAGCGAGGAGGGTATCCAGTGGCACTCCTGACTGGATGACGGAGATAGCGTAGTCGGGCGTTGCCGCCGGCTGCCCAGACAGCTCCATCTGATAGAATCCTCTGGCAGGCACGCTGAACGCGACTGTCTCTTTTGCTGTCACAGTGACGTTGACAATGGGCGTCAGTGGACTGAGGTTCGGGCCAACCGGTGACACCGTGAATAAGGCCGACCCGTTGAAAGATGACAGCGTCACCGTGGTCGACACGGGGAGCAAGAAGTACAGTTCGGGGCTATCGAAAGAGGAGTATCCCAGAGATCCGTAGTAAGGAACAAGAAACGAGGATGCGACGAGCGCAAGTCCAGCGGCGGCTCCGAGCCATGAAAGCCTCCTTCCTATGGCCTTCAGGTCGGTCAGTCCAGGTCCATCCTCCTGAATCTCAGGACAGATACGACGAGTAGGACTGCTCCGCCGAGTAGACGATAAAAGACCCCCACCCATAGTGAAGTGTTCAGCATGAGCTGTGCCACCTGCGGCCGGTTCCACGGCGCGTACGCTACAGTGAACGCGTACTCAGCCAGATTGTTCACAATCTTCCAGTCGCCGTATCCGAGCTGAATGGCCGAAGCCCAGCCAGGAACTCCGGCTGCGTAGAGGTTCACGCCTACTACGGTAACCACGAGGAACACCAACAGCGTGATGGCTGTGGAACGAGTAACCAACGCGAGAGCCATGGCGAGGGAGATCAGAAAGAAGAGGAGTAGAAGCTGTTCGAGCACAGCGAATCCCCAGTCTAACAAGGGGGCGCTTCCAAGGCTACCGTAGGCTGCAGGCGCGATGAAGTATCCCATGTATATGGCGAGTGCCACAACGTCGACTGCTAGGACGAGCAGGAAGGTAAGAGTGAACAAGGAAAGGAATTTGCTGAGGATGTACCTCGTTCGTGAGGAGCTGTCAGACGATAGGAGCTGGCGGGCGGTCTCTCCCTTCTCGATAGCGATGGTCAACGACCTGACGACCGAGATCGCAACGAGGAAGATGATGACGTATATCATGTCCCAGCTCAGGTATTCGTATCTCGTGACTGCAGACTCCGCGGAGAGGGTGTACCGTGAGCCAGCGATGAAGACGAGCAGGAGGAGAGCGACCTCCAAAAAAGGAGGCGCTAGGTCGTTCTGGAATGTCCATCTTGAGGTCAACCTGAACCTTCCCGTTGGCACTACGCCTCCTCGAACGACTCCTCATAGACTGTGGATGCGGCCTTCGGAAGCTTCCTAAGACTGGACACCCTCGACCCCGTCGTCTTTCCGAGAGACTCTGCTGACGAAAGTGATACCGCGTGCTCGAGTGTAGGGATGCAGACGAATGTCACCGAGTCCCTGCGGATCCGAACCTCGTCACAGACTCCCATTCGGAGCATATTCTCGGCAAGACGATGCGGCTCTGGAGATGTCGCTTCGTAGGTTCTGGACCGATTTGACAGGTCCGACAGCTTCCCGCATGTCACGAAACGGCCAGAAGCCATCACGCCAACCCAGTCGGCCACGGAGTCGAAGCCGGCGGGGACGTGGGAGGTTATCAGGAATGTGGTTGCGCTGTCCTCGTTTGCTGACAACTTCTTGACCAGTGCGGCGACTCGCCCCCTTCCGGCCGCGTCCATGTAAGAAGTGGGCTCATCCCAGACAACGAGTCTGGGCTTCCCGACTAAAGACGCAGCAATGCTAAGTTTCTGCATCATGCCGCTCGAGTAACTGCCCAGCGCCTCGCTTGCATAGCCGCGCATGTCCAACTCTCGCTCGAGTAGCTGGATCCACTCGTGGTCAGGGCCCCCCCGTCCACCACGTTTCATCGTGTCTGCCCACTCCAA
>JASHVX010000031.1 GCA_030044375.1 Nitrososphaerales archaeon
AGAAAGGAGCCGTTCGAACTCGTTTATCTGCTCGTACCTGGCGCTCCACACCCTCCTCGGAACAAGCTTGTGGACCCTCTCCACCAGCACGCTCTCGTAATGGCTCCTGTTGAAAATCGCAATCTCACCCCGGGCAGGGACCCTCTGGTGAATCCGCCAGAGGAAGTCGTGGTCGAGCTCCTCCGGCGTCGGCGGCCCGAACTTCGCGACCTTCACGCCCTGCGGGTTCACGCCTTCGAACACACGCTTGACCGTCCCGTCTTTCCCCGAGCCGTCCATCCCCTGCAACACCACGAGAAGGCTCCGAGAGTGCTCCGCGTACAGGAGATCTTGGAGGGGCTCCAGCTTCTTGGACAGCGCACTTAGCGCCTTGAGCCCCTGGCTCTTCTTGTGGTCGAAACCCGCCTTCGAGTCGGGGTCCCAGTCCGCAAGACGAAACTTCCTCCCCGGCCGAAGCTGATACCTGGAGAAGCGGTCCTGATCCACCACGGCGGCGGCGCGCGTCAGAATCCTTTAGGCGTTGCGCGCTCCTTGACGCAGCCCGGTCGGCGTTAAATGAGCCAGTCGTGGACGGGATGGCATGCGGTATCTGATGAAGTGCCCCCAGTGCGGGAGGCAGTATTCGATGTTCTACCCAAGGCAGCTTTGCGACGTCTGCGCGGGCATCCTCGAGGTCACGCAGTCCGCATCGGTGGAGATGAAGGGTCTCCGCAAGGACTTTTGGAGCTACGAACCCCTCCTCCCTGAGGGCGAGTATAAGCACTACAAGCTCGGGAACACGACGCTCCTGCGAGCAAGAGAGCAGGGCCTCTTCCTCAAGCTCGAGACAGAAAACCCCACCAAGTCGTTCAAGGACAGAGGCTCAGTTGTGGAGATCGCAAAGGCTCTGGAGTATGGGTACGACGAGGTGGCGGTCGCGTCCACCGGTAACATGGCGTACTCCCTGGCGTACTACGCGAAGCTCGGCGGGATTCGGGCGACCGTCTTCGTCAGCAGGAACGCGAACTGGCTGAAGATCAGGGACATCAGAGACACGCGGGACGCGAAGATAGTGAAAGTCGACGGAGACTTCACCGAGGCGCAGAGGCGCGCCATCAGGTACTCGAAGAGGAAGGAGGCGTTTCTGGCCGGCGACTACGCGTACAGGAAGGAAGGCCAGAAGACGGTCGTCTACGAGATCCTTGCGGAGCTCGGCGACGTGAGGAACATATTCGTCCCCGTGGGAAACGCCACGCTGTTCAGCGCATCCTACAAGGCGCTCGTCGAGCTCAGGAGCCTGGGCCTTCTGAAGGAGTTCCCCCGGCTGATAGCGGTGCAGTCGTCCAAGACCGACCCGGTGGTGGTCGCCTTCAAGGAGAGGCAGAAGGTGAGATATCAGAAGCCCCTTACGGACGCAGGCGCGATCGCCGTCGGCTATCCGACCTACGGCGACCAGGCCGTCGAAGGAATCCGGGCTACCAGCGGGTCAGCCGTGGCCGTGACAGACGAAGAGATGGAGGTGGAGAGGAGCAGGTTCTACTACGAGTACGGGCTTCAGATAGAGATGGCAGGAGCCGCCTCCCTGGCGGCCTACAGGCGTACCAAGCCCGCCGGAAAGAGCGTGGCCGTCATCAGCGGCGGAAACACGTTGAAACCGTGAGCCGACTGGGATGGAGAGGGAAGGCCTCCGGCCGAACCCTTAATGCCGGGCAAGGGACTTCGCTCCTCGTGAGCGCCTCCGCAAGGCTGACAAAGCCCTCCGGGAGGGAAGCCGAGCTCTTCCGAAGCATGCAGAACGGGAGGGTCCAGTGCACTGCGTGCGCAAGGCAGTGCCAGATTGGCGAGGGCCAGATAGGCTTCTGCGGGGTCAGGGGCGTAGTCGGAGGAAGGCTCTACCTGCTGGTGTACGGAAAGGTGATGGCCGGCCACGTCGACCCGATCGAGAAGAAGCCGGTCGTGCACTACAGGCCCGGCTCGAAGATCTTCTCGATAGCGACCAGCGGGTGCTCGTGGGCGTGCGCCTACTGCCAGAACAGCGACATCAGCCAGCTTCGAAGGATCGAAGGAGTCGACGCCACCCCGGAGGAGATAGTGGAAAGCGCCCTGGCTCACGGGTGCGAAGGCATCGCATACACCTACAACCAGCCCACCATCTTCATGGAGTATGCCAGGGACGTCGGCCGCGTCGCGCGCTCGAAGGGCCTCTTCAACATCTTCGTGTCCAACGGATACGACACCCCGGACACCGTCGGCATGATGAGAGACTTCCTCGACTGCGTGACCGTCGACTTCAAGGGAAGCGGCGAGACCGGCTTCGTCAGGCGGTACATCGCAGTCCCGAACTCCGACCCCATCTTCCAGAGCCTTCTTGAAATCAGGGACAGGACGGACGTGCACATAGAGATAACCGACCTCATCGTTCCCCAGGTGGGCGAGTCACTCGAGGCGGCGACTAAGCTC
The DNA here is from genome assembly GCA_030044375.1 of Nitrososphaerales archaeon. GTDB lineage: Archaea > Thermoproteota > Nitrososphaeria > Nitrososphaerales > Gagatemarchaeaceae > UBA183. The sequence goes on from JASHVX010000031.1 coordinate 2,440, forward strand.
TGCAGGTGGGTGTACGACAACCTCGGTCCCGACACCCCGGTCCACTTCCTGCGCTTCCACCCTGACTACAAGATGATGGACCTGCCGCAGACGCCGGTGAGGACACTCGAGAAGCACTACGAGATAGGGAAGAAGGCAGGCCTGAGGTACGTCTACCTGGGCAACGTGCCGGGCCACCCCGCCGAGAGCACGTACTGCCCCGGTTGCGGTAGGGTCCTGATCAAGAGGTACGGGTACAGGATACTGGCCTACAACCTCGACGCCGAGAGCCGCTGTCAGGCGTGCGGAAGCAAGACACCGATCGTCGGCCCACTCAGCCCCTCCTACAAGGAAGACAGGTTCGAGTCCGTGATCAGTTAGCCGCAGCGCGTCTTGCATCTTCGGCCTGCTTAACGAACTTCTCGGCGTCGAGCAGGGCCTTGCACCCGTCGGCTGCGGCGGTGACAGCCTGCCTGTACCGGAAGTCGTGGACGTCGCCGGCTACGAACACCCCAGGGACGCTGGTCGCAGTCCCGTCCCGGATCGCCACGTATCCTTTGGCGTCGAGCTCTACCTGTCCCCTGAACACCTCGGTGTTGGGGTCATAGCCGATCGCCACGAAGAGCCCGTCTACCTCCATCTCCCGTTCCTCGGCCGTCTTCAGGTTCCTCACCCTTATCCCCTGCACGCGCTTGTCGCCCAAGACCTCCGTGACCGCGGAGTCCCAAACGAAGCTGATCTTGGGGTTCTGCTCCGCCTCCTTCTTCAGCGCGGCGCTGGCCCTAAGGCTGTCGCGCCTGTGGACAACCTGCACCGAGCTGGCGAACTTGGTCAGGAAGGTCGCCTCCTCCATGGCCGTGTCGCCGCCGCCCACGACCGCGACCTTCTTCCCGCGGAAGAAGAACGCGTCGCAGACCGCGCAGTTGGAGACGCCACGCCCCATCAGCTTCATCTCTGACTCCAGCCCGAGCCGCCTGGGGTTGGCCCCCGTGGCTATTATCACAGAGAGTGCGCCCGTCGTCCCGCCGTCGGTCGTGACCTCGAAGGGGTAGGACCGAAAGTCTACCCTGACCACGTCCTCCTGGACAAGGCTCGCTCCCAGCCTTTCTGCCTGGGACTTCATGCGCATCATGAGGTCGGGGCCCATCACCGGGTCCGGGAATCCTGGGAAGTTCTCGACGTCGCTCGTAAGCATCAGCTGGCCGCCGAACTTGGTCCCCATGTAGACGAGGGGGCTCAGGTCGGCCCTGCACCCATAGATGGCGGCCGTGAGCCCGGCGGGCCCGGACCCTATGATGACGAGTCTGCGAGGTTCAGGCTGCAACGCAGTCAAATCGCGGCCTCCGCTTCATAAATCTGCCTTGAGGCGAGGCGGCGCAGAGGCCATCTTTATGTTTGGAAAGGATTGGAAGCATCCGGCATGGGCAACCTGACCGCACCGGCGAGGACGGGCTGAGGCGGGCTTGGCCGAGAAGCCACGGCCGCGCGGGCATGAGAGGCTGGCCCTCTCGCTTGCGGTCGTCCTGGTGCTCGTCCCTGTGCTGCCGCTCAGTGGAGGAGGCGCGCAGTCGATATCTGTCTCCACGTCGCAGATCCAGAGCCCGGGCGCGTACTCCGCCTCCTTCGTCGGAGGCGAGTGGTCGAGAACAGGCTTCGTGGCGCAGGGCCTGTTCTGGCAGTTCTATTCCGACTTTGGTCCTGGCGGGCCTCCACTGTACCAGCTGTACTACCGGACCTCTGGGAACGGCACGGACTGGAGCAACGCCACCGACGTCACCCCGGCAGGGGTGAACTTCT
>JASHVX010000032.1 GCA_030044375.1 Nitrososphaerales archaeon
TCCTTCTGCTCTATCTTGACGAGCTTCCCCCTCTTCGAGCTGATCACGCCGGTCACCGCCCCTATCTGGTCTGAAGGGCCCTTGACCTCTATGCCGAGGATCGGCTCCAGCAGGGTGGGGTTGGCTGACAGCATCGCGCCTAGGATCGCCCGCCTGGACGCCGGCATCAGCTGCGCGTAGGTCCTGTGGGCGGCGTCCTCGTGAGGCACGTAGTTCGTGAGCACGACCTTCACACCCCTGGTGAACTCGTAGGCGAGCGGTCCGTTCTTCATTATGTCGTCGAAGCCGGCCCTTATCGAGTCCATCGACTCCTGGAGGAACTGGACGCCCTTCGTGACCTCTGTCATCACGTTGCCCCTGTCGTCGACCGCCTGGAAGTTCCTCGCCTGGTCGGGGTCCCAGCCGTGGTCGCGGAGGACCTTGACCACGGTCTTCTTCTCCGTGTTCTCGCTCACCGTGCCGTTCCTGATCAGCTCGATTATCTCAGGCTCCAGGGGCTCGACCTCGACGAAGATCTTGTTGTGGCGGTTCGGGGAGCGGGCCATGATGGGGCCTGCCCTGTTGCGGATCGTCTCCCTGTAGTTGATGATGGGCGGCGAGGTGACTATCTCCAGCCCGGCCTGCTGGATCATGGTGGTCGCTATCTCGAGGTGGAGCACGCCCATGCCTGACATCAGCGTCTCCCCGGACTCCTGGTTGATCGTGACTACGAGGTTCGGGTCCTCGATGTTCAGCCTCCTCATGGTCTCGACGAGCTTGGGGAGGTCCCTGGGGTGCTTCGCCTCTACGGCCACGGTCACCTCGGGCTCGCTGACGTACCTGATCGACTCGAACGGTGCGACCCCCTTGATGCTGGCTATCGTCTCGCCTGACCTGATGTCGAGGCCCAGGAGGGCCGGGATGTTCCCGGCCGGCAGCGAGTCGACTATCTCGCGCTGGAAGCCCATGAATATCTGGACTGACTGGACCCTCCCTTCCCTCTTGGAGTTCAGGAGGTAGATCTGGTCGCCGTTGGAGACGGTCCCCGAGAAGAGCCTCCCGGTGGCGACGAGGCCGGCTGCGGGGTCCACCACCACGTTCGTGACCATCATGACGGCCGGTCCCTTCTGGTCGCACGCTATCAGCGCCTTGCCGACGTCGCTCGACAGGTCGCCTCCCGACCATATCTTGGGTATGCGGTATGCCTGGGCGACGTGCGGAGGGGGGTGGTGCCGCACGACCATCCCCAGGAGCGCCTCGTGGAGTGGCAGCTTCTCTCCCAGGGCCTGCGGCGTCTCGGTGCCGTACGCGTTGATGATGTCCTTGAAGGACATCCCGGCCGCCCTCGCCATGTCGAAGTTGAAGCCCCACCTGTCCTTGGATGAGCCGAAGGCTACCTGCGCGTCCTGGACCGAGACCTTCCACTTCTCCTTGTACTCTGGCTCCGCGTAGGTCTCGATGAGGCGGTTGAACTCCTTCACGATGCTGAAGAGCCACTCCTGCATCTTCTCGGGCGTGAGGCGTAGCTCCTTGATCAGCCGGTCTATCTTGTTGATGTAGATGACGGGACGGACCCTCTCCTCCAGCGCCTGTCTCAGGACGGTGTCGGTCTGGGTCATTATGCCCTCCACGGCGTCGACCACCACGATGGCCCCGTCGACGGCCCTGAGGCTGCGGGTCACCTTCCCTGTGAAGTCGATGTGGCCCGGCGTGTCGATGAGGTTGATTACGTACGGCTTGCCGTCCTTCTCGTAGTAGAGCGTGACGTTCGCGGCCTTTATCGTCATCTGGCGCTGCTGCTCCAGCTCCATGTAGTCCAGGGCCAGGGCCTGGCCAGCGACGCTGGGGCTGAGCATCCCGCATGCCGCCAGGAGAGAGTCTGAGGTCGTCGTCTTGCCGTGGTCGACGTGGGCTATGATGCCGAGGTTCCTGATCTGGTCTTGGTTGTGGACCAGCTTGAGTGCCTCTGCTGTGCTCTTGAACTTCGGCATGAATGCGTCAGCTTCAGTTCTCGCCCGCCCTCTTCGGGTTAAGAAGGTTTCCGTGTCTGATGACGTTTCATCGCGCCGGCCGCAGGCCGGACGCCTCGCTAGAGCTTGCGGAGCGTGTCGGCGAGCAGCTCTATCATGGAGGTGTTCTCTGGGACCAAGACCTGGAAGTAGATCCGCGAGACCCCGGCGTCCATCTTCGCGCGCACCCTGTCCACGAACTCGTCCGGCGTCCCCATGGCCGCGCCTCTGGCATTCATCCTCTTCATGAGCTCGTCGGCCGAGCCGGTCTGCCCGAGCCTGGACATCTGGAGCCTTGCGCTCGCCTCCAGGTCGTCCCTGTTCCTGCCGACCATGAAAGAGCCCATCTCGGATATCGCTACCTTCCTGGTGCCCAGGGCCTTGTCGAAGACCTCTTTCAGCTTCCGGAAGTCCTCCGGCGGCGAGACAAGCGTGTTCCACTCGTCGGCCACCCTCGCGGCGAGCCTGACGATGGGCTTCGACTTCGCCCCCACTATGAGGTCAAGGCCCCCTGCGGGCCTCGGGTTGCAGTCTGCGTGCACCACGAAGTGCTTCCCGTCGAAGTCTGCCTTCCCTTCCCTCGTCATGGCCGCGACTATCGCGAGCCCTTCGCGGAACTGGCTCAGCCTCTCGGCGAAGGAGGGAAAGGCGTAGCCGTTGGCGAGGTACTCCGGCTCGTACCAGCCCGCCCCGACCGAGAGACGCAGCCTTCCCCCAGAGAGGGCGTGCACCGCGCAGGCCATCCGCGCCAGCAGCGCAGGGTTTCGGAAGCCGATCGGGGTCACCATCGGACCGAACTTCAGGGTCTTGGTCGCAGAGGCGAGCGCGCCCAGGCTCGTCCAGCACTCCAGGGAGTCCACTCCCCTCCTGCCGTCCGTGGGCAGGAGGTGGTCCGACCTGAAGAGGTATCCGAAGCCGAGCTCCTCCGCGAGCCTGGCGGTGGTGAAGAAGCGCTCGGCGCTCATCCCGAGCTGTGGCTCGAGCATCAGGCCGAACTCCTTGATCGAAGTCAAGCACCGCAGAGCGCCGCGGCGGGGCAGAAGAATATTGCGCAAGGCCCGCGCGGCCCTCCTGAGGGCTCTCTGGGCGGCGCACGCACGGCGAAGCCTTCAAGGCTAAAACACGGTACGGCCGAGGGAGGACGTGAACAAGTGGCAGATAGTCGGCATCCTTCTCATACTCGTGGGAATAACCATGCTCGCCATCCTAGCAGGGTTTATCATCACGATAATTCTCACCTTGGTCAAGCTGATAGCCGTCTTCGTCGGCATCATCCTGATAGTCGGTGGCGCCGCGCTCCTGATAGGCCGTCATTGGATGAGGAAGGGATGGAGATGGGGGCCGCCCGAGACCTCAAGCACGTGACCACCCCGTCGGCTCGGCCGGGTCACCTGTAGCCCTGCTGGCTGGACCCGAACCTTCGGGCCTGCTTCGTCTCGGTAGGCTTCACGAGGAGCCTCCCGTTGGACCCCATCCTTGTGACGTCCAGGCTGATGCTGCCTCCCGTGGGTACCTTCGAGAGAGCGAAGAGCAGGTCCTTGGTGTGCCTGACCTGCGCCCCGTCTGCCGCGGTCACCACGTCCCCGGTCCGCAGCCCGGCCAGGCTCGCGGGGCTCCCGGGGGTCACTTCGGCCACGAGGAAGCCGGAGTCCAGCTGGATGCCGTACCTCCGCGCCAGAGGAGGGCTGAGGTCGAGCCCCGATATCCCTATCCATGGTCGGGCCACGCTCCCGTTCTCGAGGATCTCCTGCGCGACGTGCTTGACCGTGTTTATCGGTATGGCGAACCCCATGCCCTGCGCGTATGGTATCATCATCGTGGTTATCCCTATAACCCGACCGTCGAGGTCTGAGAGCGGCCCCCCGCTGTTCCCTGGGTTGACGGCCGCGTCCGTCTGAAGGAGCCCTTCGAAGATGAAGTCCGAACCGGGCAGTGGCCTGCCCTTCGCGCTGAGGACGCCGACGGACACCGTCGGTCCCCCCGGCAGCGCCAGCGCGTTGCCTATCGCTATGACGAACTGCCCTACCTTCACGGCCTCCGAGTCCCCCAGGTCCGCGGCCGGGAGGTCGCCTGCGCTCAGCCTTATCACCGCGACGTCGGTCGCCTCGTCCGAGCCCACGACCTCTCCGACGAACGTACGGCCGTCCTTGAAGCTCACGTGGACCTGGTTCGCGCCTTCGATGACATGGTTGTTCGTTATGATCAGCCCCTTACTGTCGAGGACTATCCCCGACCCCTGCCCTTCGAGAGGCACGACGCCGAAGAAGCGGCGCTCGAGCCTGACGCTGCTCACGCTCACTATGCTCTCGCTCAGCTTCTCTACCGCTCCTGTGACCCGGTCCTCTAGGTCCGTGGGTGCCACTTCGGTCGGTTAGGCTCGCGGGCGCGCTCCTTTTTGGACTTATCTCGACAGGGGACAGGACGACGCCGACCGCGCCGGCGGCAGGAGGCAAGTCTTATCTGGCGGCGACGCCCTGCGAAATCCCGACCTATCATGAGCGGGAAGGCCGAACTGGACGGCAAGGTCCTGGAGTCGTGCAAGTTCGTGCACGCGACGTGGAACGAGATGACGCGGACGTGGACCCTCCCTACCATCCACGCGATAGGGCTGAAGGAGCCGGCCAGGTTCAACGAGCTGAAGAGGCGCATAGAAGGCGTCAGCGCCACGTCGCTCGCAGAGCGCCTCACGCAGCTGGAGAGGTTCGGCGTAATCAGGCGCAGCGTGATACCTGCGTCTCCCCCGAAGGTCGAATACGCCCTGACGGCCAAGGGGCGCGAGGTCTACCAGATCCTGTGCAGTCTGGCCGAGTGGGCAGAGAGGTGGGCGAAGGAGGACCCTGACGCCCCGAGGCCTACGGTCAAGAGCTAGGCGCCGAGCGAATCCTGAGAGTCTTCCTTGCGGCGCGACCTGGCGCCCATGTACGCCGCGGTCCCCACGACGAGGGCCGCCGCTATCGGGACCAGCACCACCAGCGTGGTGGCTAGCGGCTGGGTCGAGATGCTGTCGAGGTGCGAGGGAGACGAGGTCTCGTCGCCGAACGCGAACAACCCTGTCGAGTTGGCGCGCGCGTTGGGGGGGACGGCTACCACCTCTTGGGACTGGGCGTTCGACCCGGCTGTCCCCGAAGAGCTCTCGCTCACCACCTGAGTGGTCGTAAGCGAGGTGACAGCGCTGTCCTTAGGCGTCGGCGAGCCTGCGGGGTGCGCGGCCGACGGGACGTACCCCGACATGCCGA
>JASHVX010000033.1 GCA_030044375.1 Nitrososphaerales archaeon
CTGAAGAGAGACGCCGTACAGCTCTGCCTTCTCCCCGAACTCGTCCCGGGGAAGAAAGCGTTCGGGCCTGGGTATCGCAATGTCGGAGACGTAGGACCTGAGGTCGGTGAGCAGGTCCAGGACCCCGAACGCCCTGGCAGCCTCTCTCAGCCTCGCCGGCTCGAGCGACCCCCTGTTCTTCGCGTAGAACACCGCGCAGTCTGTCAACTCTATCGGCGTCCGAGAGAAGACCATGGCGTGGACGAGGGCCTCCTCTGCCGTTACCTGCCGCTCGGGCTGGATGAAATACTGACGCACAGGCGTCATGTCCACGCCATGCCTGGCAAACACCGAGAAGGCCGTTTGCGAGCCCTCTGCCATCCTTCCCAGGGGCACAACCTTGAGCACGACTCCCCTTGCAGAGAAGACTACCTTGGAATAGGGCTCGGCGAGCGACTCTGTCCTTCTCTCTTCCATGAGCCTCAGGAAAAGCCTGAGCTCGTCGTCGACGACCTGATACCTCCCGTTCACCTCAGTGACGGCTCCAATCTGCATCAGAGAATCTAGAGATCTCCTTATCGTCCAATACGATAGCGAGGTCCTCCGCTCGATACCTGCGACGTCCTGCTGAGACAGGAGCGCCGTGCCGACACGCTCGTTCGAGTCGGCCAGCAGCTTCATCGAGTCAAACCTTGCAGCTACCTTCTTGAACAGGAGGCCCTGTGCAGTACTGGCCAGCGCGGTGAGACCAGCCTCCTTCGCGGCTAGCCCATCTCGCCGCAGCCCTCTGACTATCTGGCTGGCCCTCGCATAGCTCACACCCACCCTGCTGGCCAGATCTTTCACCCTTCTGGGCTCCTCGGCTAGGAGAAGTAGTACCTCGACGGTAGTGGCATCCATCGATTAGCACGAGAGTATATTCTTTTATAAGGATTCATAGTTGTGTGCTAAATACCTTCTCCCCCCTTGGCATAGGGTCGATCGCTGTCGCGAGTCCCTGATAGTCCTTCAGACCCGGGCGGCGCCATCGTCGCGCCAAGCTTCGGTGACGAGGGCTGGCGGCCGGATTCAGAACAGATTGGGTCTTGATTTGTACGTCATCTGGAAAAACCGGTTAATACGATACGGGCTCGCGCCTTCCTGTGAAAACATCCAGAAGTTCACTAGCACTCCTATCACTCCTCCCTCTCCTCCTCTTCGCCGCCTCGGCAGCTTCAGCCTCGGTGCCCTTCGGCGGCTTCGGGGCCACAGGCTCAGTCTTCACCATGACCAACTCGCCGTCAGGGAACTCGGTGGTAGCCTACAACAGGGCCCCCGACGGGCTCCTGACGTACGCCGGCACCTACGCCACAGGCGGCCTTGGCCTCTCGGGCCTTACGGGCACCAACCAGGGCGGCCTCACGCTCAGCCAGAGCGGGTCGTGGCTCTTCGTCGTCGACGCGGGCAGCAACCAGATATCGGTCTTCCGCGTGTCCCAGTTCCCTACCACCAGCCTATACCTGACCGACGTCGTCTCGTCCGGCGGCGTCGCGCCCAACAGCGTCACGGTCCACGGCGACTGGGTCTATGTCCTCAACTCGGGCACCCCCAACATCGCCGGGTTCTACCTGACCGCGTGGGGCACTCTCGTGCCCATCCCAGGGTCGGTCAGACCCCTCAGCGGCAGCCCCAATCCGGGAGCGGCCGAGGTATCCTTCAGCCCCTCGGGCACCAACCTCGTGGTCACAGAGAAGTCCAGCGGGACCAACGGCCTCCTGGACGGCTACTCGGTCAACTTCCTCGGCGTCGCTTCGGCACCTGTCGTCACCCCGTCGCACGGGGACACGCCCTTCGGATTCGCCTTCGACCCGCAGGGTCAGGCGATAGTCAGCGAAGCGGCGTCTGACGCGGCATCCTCCTATTCAGTGGCACCATCCGGCGCGCTCACAGTGGTCAGCGGGAGCGTCTCCAACGGCGGGCAGGCGGCCCCTTGCTGGGTCGTGGCGACGCCCAACGGGCAGCTCGCGTTCACAGCGAACGCACACACCGACACCATCTCAGCATACGCCATCGGCCAAGGGGGCACGCTCACGCTCCTGAAGTCGGTCGCGGCCAACACCGAAGCAACCGACATCGACATGGCCCTGAGCCAGAACGGCGCGTACCTCTACGTCTACGACGCGGGCGCCAACGCCATCCAGGCATTCTCAGTCCATTCCAACGGGGTGCTCACACTGATACAGACAGTTAGCGGGTTGACGGCCGGAGGAGACGGCCTCGCCGCTAACTGATCCCTTTTTTTGAAACACCTTCGAGATTCGGCCCAGGACCTGACAGCCTCCTCCTCGGCGACCTGAGTCGGTTTTGCCTCTCTTTCTGACATCGTTGCTGGTCTTCCCCTGACGAGCCTAACGAAGAGTCATATCTCCAAGGGAGAGGCTATCATCGAGAAGTTTGGGGAGGGACTGGGAGGAAGTAATGGCCCAGACCGAGGGCGCTTGGGAGTCCCATCCGCCTTTGTCGGCATGCGGGACTCGGTCGAGACTACGCGTTGGCTCAAAGCAGGAAGCGCCGAGAGGATGAACTCGCAGTCCCGACATCAGCGCATCAGCCAGCTCTGCATGGGAGAGCCGCTTCGCCGAAGGGAGACAACTCTCCTTTCCTCGGCGAATCGCCGAGGAGACACAGTGCAAAGGCTACGGCTGGCGAGAGTCATCAGGGTCTAACGACCCGCGAGTCGACCAGGCGCTGGCGACTGCTGCACCAGCGAACTCAGGTCCAGTACCTCTACCGCCACTACCTGCCTACCGTCACCTTCATAGAAGAAGATCGCGAGCCCGTCCTCTGCGGGCTCACCGATAGGCATCTCCACATGTCTGAACCTGATGTAGAGATCACCGCGGTCGCTGTAGTCCACCGCAAGAACTCTCCTGGGGAGCCTGACCTTGTATCTGCTCTCCAGGATAGTGATTATCCTCCTCAGGTCCAGATCCAGGATTGTCCTGCTTGTCATCGCCCTCGATACCTCCTGTTCTTCCTCTTTTCGCTGATAATGAACGCCGTTCTAATAAGCCCTTTCTGTCCATGGGCGAGTTCGTAAATCACCACCAGGAAGTGCTCCCGGTCGATGCGTCTCAAGGCATGGAATTCTCCTCTGCTGTCTTGGTGGGTTTCGTCCGGCTTTGAGACTGTGCCTAATAGGACTCCGGGACTCGTACCAACCTCTGGGTGCCGAGACCTGACGTGCTGCCAGCAGTCCCTTGTCAGGATCACCTCGTCCCCATCCGGGGTCATGGCGGCAGCGGGAGGTTCCTCCAACCGCGGGTCTTCCCTTCAAATCGGGGGCGGCTATAACCTCCCTGGACATCCTGCTTCTCTTGGCCGACTCATGCGGCGAACAGGCCTTTCTCGACTCTCCTTAGCGGCAATGCTAGTGACGCTTGGACTCAAGTCTCAGCCACGGTAGGCGGCGGAGTACGCCTGCTCGGGACGCTTCGGTTAGCGCTTTCTCTTCGGTACGAGGGCGGGCTTCCTCACAGGCCCCCTGTAGTACTCGTTCCTCGGGCAGTGCGGCCCGCACTTCTCCTTGAACGGGTGGTTGTGCCCCTTGAACTCCTCCTTTTCCTCTTCCTCTTGCTTCCTCTTCTGATAGGCTCCCAATTCGGGTCGGTTGCGCAGACGGTCCCTATAAAGCGCTAGAGAACGTTGAACAGCCTCTCGACCTCGGACTCGTCGTTGTAGAGGTGCGGCGAGACCCTGAGCACCCTCTTCCTTCCCAGCTCCCTCTGGGCCACCGTTACCCCAGCCTTGGCGGCCCTCTGGACCACCTCCAGCGGGGTCTCCTGCAGGCACTCGACAGGCACAATGCAAGTCCTCCGGCCGTCCTGGAAGTCGACGCAGAGCCTGTACTTCGATTTCATCTCCGAGACCCTGTCGACGACAGACCTCGCAAGCTTCATGTCCCATTCGCGGATCTCGTCGGGGCGGAAGCTCCGCCATCTCTCGATGGCGGCTGCGAAGGCGTAGACGTACGCCCAGTTCCTGAAGCCCTCCTGCAGGCGGCCCGCGCCGGACAGCACCTTGTAGGTCAGGTTGTCTGTGTACTCCGTCGCGTTGGCCCCGAAGTTCAGAGGGTCCAGCATGTCCTCGGCGCCTGGCCGGCACCAGAGGTAGCCGACCCCCAGCGGCCCGCACAGCCACTTCGAGGCCGTCCCGGCTGCGAAGTCGCAGCCGATGGCGCCTAGGTCGACGGGGACGTTGCCGACCGACTGAGACGCGTCGAGGAAGAACGCCGCCCCTCTCTCGTGGGCGACACTGCACATCTCCTTGGCGGGCATCACCGTACCCAGGTTGTACAGGACGTGGCTTGTCACGACCAGCTTCGCCTTGGTCTCCCTGATGGCGGAGTCGAGGGCCGACATGTCCGGTACGCCTGAGACGTCTACGGCGACGTCCCTGACCGAGACCCCCTTGGCCGCGCAGTAGTAGACCCAGGGGAGATAGTCCGAGGGGTGCTCGGTGACGGGGCCGCCCCTCGTGACGACCGCGTCTCCCTTGCTGAACCTGAACCCGTTCGCCACAAGGTTGATGCACTGCGTGGCGCTCTCCGCGAACACGAAGCCCTCGGGGCTCGCGTTCAGGACCGCTCCGAGCGCCTCCTTCGCGGCCTTGGCGCCGCCCTTGAAGCCGAGGTAGTAGGCGTCGTCGGGGCCGTGCTCTGAGAAGTCCCTGAGCCTGCGCTCGACCTCGGAGATTGCCGAAGC
>JASHVX010000034.1 GCA_030044375.1 Nitrososphaerales archaeon
TCGCCGACCTGGGCTGGGGCCTGACATACAGGTTCGGCGGCGGCCTGGCCTCGAGCGCCACCAGCCACTTCGTCTGGGACATAGTCATCTTCATCGTCCGACCCATCCGTTAGTCTGGGCAAACGAATAATATCGCGCCCTCGGGGGCCCGAGGCGTGGCTGAAAGGATAGGGATCGTCGGCGTAGGATACGAAGGGTTCAGGCCGGCCATCACAGACGTCTCCACCAGGGAGCTCATGTATCTCGCGGCCTCCAAGGCGTACGGCGACGCGGGCATCGACCCCAGGAAGGAGATAGGCTCGTTCATCTGCTGCACCGAGGACTTCTGGGAGGGCTGGAGCATCACCGACGAGATGGTGCCCGACCAGGTGGGAGGGGCGCGGAGGCCCGTCTGCACCGTGCCGGCCGACGGCGTCATAGGGCTTGGCCATGCAGCGATGCACATCAGGTCTGGGGTGGCGGACGTGGTGTCGGTCGAGGCTCACAGCAAGGTCGCCGATGTTGTCGACAAGCAGAGGGTCGAGAACCTCGCGCTGGACCCTCAGCTGCACAGGGTGGCCGGGGTCAACGGCGACATACTGGCAGGCTTGGAGATGAGCGCGTTCATGAAGCGCAAAGGGGTGACGAGGGATGAGGTCAGTCAGGTCGTCAAGACCGAGAAGGGGAACGCATCGCTGAACCCGAGGGCGAGCTACGGGGGCGCGCTGGGTGTCGAAGAGATCGGAGAGGCCGAACCGGTCGCGGACCCCCTCAGGAGGTTCGACAAGGCCGACTACGCCGAGGCCGGGGTGGTGCTCGTGGTGGCGTCGGAGAGCTGGATAAGGAGGAACAAGAAGGACGCGGTCTACGTCGACGGGGTCGCGTGGCGCTCGTGCGCCCCATGGTTCGACGGCGGGGACGCCGGGACCGCCAGATACGCCTCCGACTCGTACGCCGCGGTGAAGAAGCAGGCAGGGTTCAGGGACCTCGACTCGTTCGACGTCCTCGAGCTGGACGACACTTACTCCTTCAAGCTGCTGCAGCACCTGATGTCTCTCGGCTTAGACAAGAGGTCCGCGCTCGCGACGCTGGCAGACAAGAAGCGCAGGCTGAACCCCAGCGGCGGCTCGCTGGGCACCGGATATCTCATCGAGGCGAACGGGTCGCACAAGGTGCTGGAGTGCGTCCTCCAGATCAGAGGCGTGGCTGGGCCGAACCAAGTCAAGAGGGCTGGCAGCGCGCTCGCCGTGTCGTGGAGAGGGAACCCGACCGGGACGGGGGCGGCGGTCGCGCTTTCGGGGGCGAGCTCGGCATGAAGCGCGTGGCAGTGGTAGGGGCAGGGATGACGAAGTTCAGGCGGCGCATGCTGGAGACAGGGAGGGAGCTCTCCTTCGAGGCGACTAGGATGGCGCTGGACTCCGCGAGGATGGAAATGAAGGACGTGGAGTCCGTGGTCATGGGCACCGCGCCCGACGCCTTCGACGGGGTCCACATGAAGGAGGAGTACCTGATGGACGGCGCGGGAGGGACGAACAAGCCCTACAGCCGGGTGTACGTCGGAGGCGGCACCGGGGTCTTCGCGCCGGTCGCGGGCTGGTGGCACGTCGCCTCCGGGATGTTCGACACGTGCATGGTCGTGTCGGAGGAGAAGATGTCTCCACTGCACCCGCACCCGCAGTACGCCTTCTGGAGCATATTCGACCACACGCTCGAGAGGCCTCTGGGAGTCACGCTCCTCTGGATCTTCTCGCTCGAGATGAGACGCTACATGGCCGTACACAAGGTCAAGGAGGAGGACATCGCGCTCGTCTCGGTCAAGAACAAGGGAAACGCGATGGACCACCCCTGCGCCCAGCTGCCTGCCAGGATCACCGTAGACGACGTGATGAAGAGCGAGCCCATATGCCTCCCTGTGAAGAGGCTCGACGTCTCTCCCACCTCGGACGGGGCCGCGGCCCTGATGCTGGTATCGGAGGACGTCGTGCACAAGTACACGGACGACCCCGTGTGGATCGACGGGGTAGGCTGGAACGTCGACACGCAGTATTGGACGAACAGGGACCTGTACTATCCGCGCTACGTCGAGGCCGCGGCCAGGATGGCGTACAAGATGGCGAAGATCGACAACCCGCGCAAGCAGATAGACTTCGCTGAGGTATACGACCCCTTCGACTACAAGGAGCTCCACCACATCGAAGGCGTCATGCTGGCGGGGAAGGGAGAGGCTCCCAAGCTGACCAGGGAGGGGGTCACGCAGAGGGACGGCGACCTCCCGATAAATCCGTCCGGCGGCCTGCTCGGGGTCGGCAACCCCATCGCGGCGGCAGGGACGATGAAGGTCTGCGAGCTGTTCTGGCAGCTCAGGGGAGAGGCCGGGAAGAGGCAGGTCAAGAAGGAGGTCAACAGGGGCCTCGCACAGGCCTGGGGCGACTTACTACAAGTGGGGACTGTCATTACGATGAAGCGGTAACGCCTTCTCGAGCGACCCTGTCACCCGCTAGTTTCGTGTACTTCGAGGGCCAGACTCCACCCGCACCAACAGCGCCCAGTTCGCCCCGAAGTCTAAGCGCGTCCTCTAGTTTTCTCTGTTTGAGCTTGTCTGCGAAACCAACTTCGCGGCAGAACCTGCCCACATCGTCGGTCCTGTTCAGGGTGAAAACCCAATTTGCGTCGTTTGCGACGCCCAGGTTTGTCTTCTGACCGCGCCTTGAATTGACTCTCAATCTACCCGGATGGTAGCCTAGTTGGAGCGCGCCAGGTCACGGCGGTATCGTACTAGTTCGTAGTCTGAGTTAGAGACGCACAAGCCTACTTAGAGCCTTGGGCCCGTTCCGTGCAGCCAAGCTCGTGACCGGGCAGCCCTCAGCCGTAAAGAAGCCCCTTAGAAAGCGGGCAGGACTCCGTATGCTCTGCTTCAACAGGTCGAAGGGTTGAGTCGCAAGCCCGTACAGTTCCACGCTCGTCACTTTGACATTATACCACCTTCCACCGTCGTCCTCGGTAGTCCAGACCCTGTAAGGTCTCCTGCGTGAGAGGAGTGAGTTCGTCGCCGCCGCGAATTCGCCGGCGAATGACTGCGAGCGCACCTTGAGGCGCATCCTAGCGCCGCCGTCTGAGGTGTCGCCCCAGCCGTCTCCAAGCCAGCCACCCAAGTAGAAGCTGAGAGAGTCACTCCGCGACGCGTCGAGTTGCAAGACGTTGGTGAAGGGAGACGTGTCGCCAGCAACCCATCTCCGCAGGGTAGCTCTCGATGGAATGCGTATGCCCTCAGACACCAGGGTCGATACAAGCTCCGACTGCGGCCCGGTCCAGCCAGCGTCAACCAGTCCTTTGATGGCCCTGTACGCCTTCATCCGCTCTTCGAGCGGCGAGAACCTCCGTTCCATCTTCGCGGAAAGGATTCTGGCTTATAACCACCACGTGGGCGCGAATGACCGTCAATTGGCCGCAGGCAGAGTGCTCTGGGAGCCGGACCCGTCCTTCGCGAGGAAGACCTCCATCAGCGCCTACATGAAGTGGCTGGAGAAGCGCGGCGCCTCGTTCGACTCGTATGGCGACCTCTGGAAGTGGTCGGTCGACGACATCGACGGGTTCTGGGGCTCGATATGGAAGTACTTCGACGTGGCCGACGCAGACTATCCCGTCCTCGAAGAGAGGAAGATGCCAGGCGCCAAGTGGTTCCCGGGCGCGGACGTCAACTTCGCCGGACACGTCTTCAGGCAGGTCCGCGAAGGCACGGCCCTGATCTGCAAGGCCGAGGGAGGGCGCGAGCAATCTCTGACGTGGGAGTCGCTCGAGAAGAGGACGGCGGCACTAGCCGCAACCCTCAGGGAGATGGGCGTGGCCGCAGGCGACCGGGTCGCGGCATACATAGCGAACGGGCCCGAAGCCGTCGTGGGCCTCCTGGCGTGCGCGAGCGTCGGGGCGGTCTGGTCGAGCTGTCCCCCTGAGTTCGGGGCGCCTGCCGTGGTCGACAGGTTCGGGCAGATTGGCCCGAAGGTGCTCCTGGCCGCTGACGGATACTCGTACGGCGGCAAGTGGATTGACAGGTCCGGAGAGGTGAAGAAGATCGCGGCCAGCCTCCCCGGGGCCAAGGTGATAGGGGTCGGCGGCGGGGTAGCAGGCGCCTCGTGGGACGACGCGGTCTCCGGAAAGGCGCGGCCGGAATACGAGCCCCTCCCCTTCGACCAGCCGCTCTGGGTCCTGTACTCGTCGGGGACCACGGGACTGCCGAAGCCGATAGTGCACAGCCAGGGCGGGATACTCGTCGAGCTCCTGAAGGAGCTCGCGCTCCACAACGACATAAGGCAGGGGGACCGGTTCTTCTGGTTCACGACCACGGGGTGGATGATGTGGAACTACCTGGTGGGCGGGCTGCTGCTTGGGGCGACGTTGGTGCTCTATGCAGGGAGCCCGGGCTACCCGAGCCTCGACGCGCTCTGGGACCTGGCCGAGAGCACCGACATGACATTCCTGGGGACCAGCGCCGCGTTCCTCTCGTCCTGCGAGAAGGCCGGCCTTGAGCCGCGGTCCACCCATGGGCTCAAGAGACTGAGGGGCATCGGATCGACAGGTTCGCCCCTCTCAGAGGGGAGCTTCGACTGGGTGTACTCGAAGGCGAAGGAGGAAGTGTGGCTGGCCTCCATAAGCGGGGGGACAGACGTATGCACGGCGTTCGTCGGGGGCTGTCCCGTGCTGCCTGTGAACTCGGGCGAGATACAGTGCAGGTGCCTGGGGGCCAAGGTCGAGGCCTACGACGCCGAGGGCAAGCCGGTCGTCGGGAAGATGGGCGAGCTCGTGATCACGGAACCGATGCCCAGCATGCCGCTCTTCTTCTGGGGAGACGAGGACGGCTCGCGGTACAGGGAGAGCTACTTCAGCGCGTACCCCGGCGTCTGGAGGCACGGCGACTGGATCCAGGTCACCCCGAGGGGCACCTGCGTGATTTACGGCCGCTCCGACGCGACCATCAAGAGGCTGGGGGTGCGGATAGGGACCAGCGAGATCTACCGTTCGGTGGAGTCGATGCCGGAGGTGACCGACTGTGTCGCGGTAGACGTAGAGAGGCCAGGAGGCCAGCCGCGCCTCGTCCTGTTCGTAGTCTTGGCAGCCGGCAGGAAGCTGGACCAGCAGACGGCCGACGCCATCAGGCAGAAGGTGAAGTCGGACCTCTCTCCCAGATACGTGCCGGACGAGGTGGTGGAGGTCGAGTCTGTCCCTAGGACGCTAAGCGGGAAGAGGCTCGAAGTCCCCATCAAGAGGATACTGATGGGCGCGGACCCGTGGACCACGGTGAGCGCGGGGGCGCTCGCGGACCCTACGTCGCTGCAGCAGTACGTAGAATACGCGAAGCGGGCGGCGTGAACCGGCCCTGGCTGAGCCGAGCTCGTCTGGCAGGGACTGGGGCAGGACGCGCCCTGACGCGGCGCGGCTCCTGTTCTGCGCAGGTGCGTCCCTTGCGAGCGCGGCCGGGCTTGCTGCTCTCGCCTTCGTCGCCCTGGGGGTCGGGCTCAGCCCGGCCCGCGAGCCCGGCCTTGCGATCTTGGCCGTCGTCCTGGTGGGGACGGGCCTGGGAGCAGGCGCCGCGACCAAGTGCCTGCGCCGCGGCCTCGCCGCGGTCCTGTGTGACGGCCTGACAGCCGTAGCGGTGGGCCTCTTCCTCGTCGGCGGATACTTGGTGACCGCGGCGTACCTCCCTGGCGGCGTGGCGACCGCCTTCGGGAGCCTGCTGGCCTTCGGCGTGGGAACGTGCTACGTAGCCGCCGCCCTCGCGGCGATAGAGCTGGCGAACAGGCTGCGGTCGAAGGCGGCCAGGAAGGGATGAGGGGCGGTCCGAGAGAAAGGCTTGAAATGCCTGGCCGGGGGGGCTAAGGAAGCAGCTTGAGCTCCAAGATACGGGACTACCCTGGCACCGAGGTCGACCCGAAGGAGCTGCAGGCGGGCAAGTTTCTCACTACGAGGTACGAGACAGTGCTCAGGTACTCCTGGACCTCCGGCGTGGCCATCAGCAGGTTCCTGGACGGCCTGAAGGAGGGAGAGCTTTGGGCTACGAAGTGCGACAGGTGCGGCAGGGTGCTTGTCCCGCCGAGGGCGTACTGCGAGGAGGACTTCGCCCCTATCGACAAGTGGGTCCGCGTGAAGGACACGGGGACGGTCAACACATTCTCGATAAGCTACGTCAACAACGACGCGAGCAGGAGGAAGAAGCCCATCATAGTGGCCGTGATAGACATCGATGGCGCGTCTCCGGGAATGGGCATCCTGCACATAATGGGCGGCGTCGACCCGCAGAAGGTGCACGTCGGGATGAAGGTAGAGGCGGTCTGGAAGCCGAAGGCCGAGAGGGCAGGGGCGATCACAGACATAACTCACTTCAGGCCGAGGGTCTGAGATCCATGGCATTGAAAGAGAGGATAACGAGCACAGACAAGATCAGGTCGTGGACCGACCAGATCCCGTTCCACTACGAGTACACGGCCGGCGTCGCGGGTGAGAGGTTCCTGCGGGGCCTTCAGGAGGGAAAGGTCCTCGCCTCCGAGTGTGTTTCGTGCGGGAAGCTCCAGCTGCCGCCGAAGGCATACTGCGTCGACTGCTTCGCGCAGACCAAGAGATACAGGAGGGTCGGTCCGGAAGGGACTGTGGCCGCCCTGACCCGCAGCAGCGTCGGGTTCGAAGGCGAGCGCCTTCCGAGGCCCCAGGCGTTCGTCTACGTCACGTTCGAAGGCGTAGTGGGAGGCGTCGTCCACAGGGCATTGGGCGACGGCGTCGAGATAGGGTCGAAGGTGGCCCCAAGGTTCAAGGCGCAGGGCAAGCGGACGGGCTCGATGCTGGACATCGAAGGGTTCGCGAAAGCCTGAGCGCCGGCTACATGTCGACCCGGGTCAGCCACTTCGAGTACTTCGCGACCTTGCCGTGCACCACGTCCCTGTAGAGGGCGCTGATCCGCTCGGTGACTGGGGACCGGCCGTTCCCTATCTTCCTCCCGTCGACCTCCCGCACCTTCGCTATCCCCACGGCGGTCCCGCTGAAGAACAGCTCGTCCGACGTGTACAGCTCCTCCCGGGTGAAGTCGTTCCTGTAGAACTTCAGGTTCGTGTCCAAGGCAAACTGGATCACCGTGTCCCTGGTTATGCCCCTGAGTATCCCTGAGCTGGCCGGCGGCGTGCTGAGGATGCCGTCCTTGACTCGGAAGACGTTCTCTCCCGGCCCCTCGGCGACGACGCCGTGGCTGTTCAGGAGTATCGCCTCTTCCACGCCAGCCGCTATCGCCTCCATCTTGGCCAGCCCGGAGTTGGCGTAGTTGGCTGAGCACTTCGCCTGAGGAGGAAGCGACCTCGGGTCGAGCCTCACCCAGCTCGAGACCATGGCCCTCACGCCCCCGTCGTTGCCTTCCTTCCCGAGGTAGTCGCCCCACTCCCACGACGCTATCGACACGGATATCTTGTTGCTGAGGGGGTTCAGGCCCATCTCGCCGTAGCCTGTGTAGGCTATGGGACGGATGTATGACTCGGGGACGCCGTTCTTTCTGACCAGGTCGATGCACGCTTCGCGGAGCTCGTTCGCGGAGAAGCCCAGGTTCATCCTATAGATCTTGGCGCTGTTGAGGAACCGGTCGATGTGCCCGTCCAGCCTGAATATCGCGGGCCCGTGGGCAGTCGAGAAGCAGCGGATCCCTTCGAAGATCGAGTAGCCGTAGTGGAGCCCGTGCGTGAGGACGTGTATCTTCGCGTCCTCCCAGTCGACGAACTTCCCGTCCATCCAGATCTTCTTGAGCGCCTTCATGACTGACGGTCCGCCTCCCGCAAGCGTCTCTATTTAGGGATGAGCGGCGAGGTGGTCTCTCCTGCGCCGCGCGCGACGTTCCAGCGCGGGGACGTGCGGCGACTCGACACCGCGAGGAGCTGCGCTCCGTTTATTATCGGTGGAACGCGACCCCGTCAGGAATGGAAGACCCCGTGATCCTCTCGGCGTGCAGGACGGGAATCGGGAAGTTCGGGAAGAGCCTCGTCGGCGTGAAGGCGACGAAGCTGGGCTCAGTGGTCATCCAGGAGGCGCTGCGAAGGGCGAAGGTGGAGCCCTCGAAGGTCGACGAGGTCATCATGGGCAACGCGCTCGCCGCGGGCCTGGGCCAGAACCCCGCAAGGCAGGCTGCGATCGGGGGAGGAGTCCCCTTCGGAAAGGGCGCCGTCACGGTGAACAAGGTCTGCGGCTCGGGGCTCAAAGCAGTGATGCTCGCGGCTCAGGCCGTCAAGGCGGGGGACGCCGAGGTCGTGGTCGCAGGGGGGATGGAGAGCATGAGCAACGCGCCCCACATAGTGAGGGGCGAGCGCTGGGGGGTCAAGTTCGGCGACGCCCGGCTCCTCGACGCGATGCTCCTAGACGGGCTCTGGGACGCCTACCACGACTACCACATGGGGATCACTGGCGAGAACGTGGCGAGGCGATACGGAATCACCAGGAAGGAGGCCGACCAGTTCGCGCTCGAGAGCCACATGAAGGCCGCAAGCGCCTCGAAGTCCGGGGCGTTCGCCGAAGAGATGGTCAAGGTCGATGTGGAGAGGGAGGACGGGAGCGCGTCGGTGTTCGATTCTGACGAATGCGTCAGGGCGGACACCACGCTCGAGAGGCTCGCCCAGCTCCGCCCGGTCTTCAAGGAAGGCGGGCTGCTGACCGCAGGGAACTCGTCCCAGCTCAGCGACGGCGCGTCTGCGCTTGTCGTGGCCTCCGAGAGGGCCGCGGACAGGCTGGGCGCGGAGCCCCTGGCCAAGATACTCGGCTACTCGACAGGCGGGCTCGAGCCGGCCAGGGTGATGGAGGCGCCGATACCCACCACGAAGGCGCTGCTCAGGAAGACGCGGATGACCGTGTCGGACATCGACTTGTTCGAGCACAACGAGGCGTACTCGACGGCCTCGATAGCCGTGAGGAGGGCGCTGGGGATACCGGAGGAGAAGTTCAACGTCAACGGAGGGGCGGTGGCGCTCGGCCACCCGATAGGGTGCAGCGGGGCCCGCGTCCTGACCACTCTGATCTACGCCCTCAGGAGGGCCAAGAAGGAGACCGGGCTCGCGACGCTCTGCCTGGGGGGCGGCAACGCGGTCTCGATGGTCATTCAGAGCCAGGCTCTCTGAGCCTGCGCCTGAGGACCTTTCCGACGAGCGTCTTGGGGAGCTCCTGGACGAACTCGACCTTCTTGGGGACCTTGTACTTGACGAGCCGCTCGGCGCAGAACCTTTCGATCTCGTCCTCGGTAGCCAGAGGGGCGCCCGCCTTTCTGACGACGAAGGCCTTCACCACCTCCCCGCTGAACTCGTCCGGCGCGCCGACCACCCCGGCGTCCTGAATTCCGGGGTGCTCGAAGAGAACCTCTTCCACCTCACGCGGGTACACATTGAAGCCGCCTACGTTGATCATGTCCTTCTTCCTGTCCACGATGTAGAAGTAGCCGTCGCCGTCCATCCTCGCGATGTCCCCGGTGAGGAACCACCCGTCGCGGAAGGCGCGCGCTGTCTCGTCGGGGTTGTTCCAGTACCCTTTCATCACCTGCGGCCCCCTCACGGCGAGCTCGCCGGTGGAGCCCGCCTCGAGCGCCTTGCCCGGGTCTCCGATGTCCACGACTGTCGCGTCTGTCTCCGGGAAGGGTATCCCGATCGAACCGTCCCTTACGCCGCCTTCGGTGAGAGGGTTGCAGTGGGTGATCGGGCTCGTCTCGGACAGGCCGTAGCCCTCGACCAGCCTGGCGCCGGTGAGCTCGATGAACCTCCTGCGGACGGCCTGCGGGAGCGCCGACCCGCCGGACACGCAGACCTTCACCGACCTCAGGTCGAAGCCGCGCGCCTTGGGGCTGCTGTTGACCGCGATGTACATAGCCGGGACCCCGCAGAAGGACGTGACCCTCTGCTTCTGGATGGTCTTCATGACCTCGTTCACATGGAAGCTGGGCAGCAGCACGACCCGCGACCCGGCGTACAGCGGTGCGTTCAACGCCGCGGTCAGGCCATAGATGTGGAACAACGGCAGGACCGCGAGCGCTACGTCGCCCTCGGTGAGCGGGAGGTATCGCGCCGTCCTTACCGCGTTGCAGTAGAGGTTGTAGTGCGTGAGCATCGCCCCCTTGGAGACGCCTGTGGTGCCTCCCGTGTATTGGAGCACTGCGGTGTCCTGCACGGGGTCGACCGAGGCGGACGACCGGAGGGGAGGGCTGGAGGCAACCAGCGACCTGAAGTCGACCGTGTCCTCCCTCTTGACGCTTCTGACCCCGCCCAGGGGGGCCAGCCTCCTCTTCAGGCTGGGTAGGTAGTCGGCGACGCTCGTCGTCACGACGTGGCGCAAGGAGGTCTTCTTCCTGCAGCGCCCGACGCTGTCGTAAAGGTCGGCCCCCTTGACCACGTCGCTGGACGCAACTATCACTTCGGCCCCGGAGTCGCTCAGTTGGCGCTCCAGCTCCCTCTCCTTGTACAGCGGGTTGTTGGCGACTACGACGGCCGCCGCCTTCAGGGTCCCGAAGAACGAGAACACGAACTGTGGGGTGTTGGGAAGGAAGATGGCGACCCTGTCTCCGCGCTTCACGCCGAGCCCTGCGAGCGCGGACGCGAACCTGGAGGAGACCTCGTCTACCTCAGAGTAAGGGAAGTCCCGGCCCTGGTAGTGCAGGCACACGGCGGCAGGGCTCCTCTTCGCGGGCTCAGAGACGAGCGCGTGGAGGGGCTTGGGCTCCGGAGCCGCCCCTGTCGCCCCCGCCCGTGCAAGCTCCTGGAGCTGGACTCTCGACCACGGCCGGTCCTCTTGCAATCTCTGGGTCGGAGAGGCAGCGGACACCCCTTAAGCGTATCTGGCGGGCCGAGGTCGAAAACATCGGGTCTAGACTTAAGTATCGTCGGCGTCACTTCGTGGAACGACGGAGATGTCAGGGGAGCCTGAGCACCTTCTAATCCTGTGCGTGGACAGAGACGACGACCTGGGCGTCAAGGCGAGAGTCCAGACTCCCGTCGTAGGCAGGGACGCCGCCCTAGCGGCTGCCACCAAGCTCGCCCTCTCCGACCCCGAGGAGGCCGACGCCAACGCGATCTTCGCCGCGGTGAAGAGGCTGGACGAGCTCTCCTCGAAGGGGACGGACTGCGAGGTCGCAGTGGTCTCTGGTGACATCAACAGGGGCATCGACGCGGACAGGCATGTGAGCAGGGAGATACAGGGGATACTCAAGGGGTCGAACTACACGGGGGTGATCCTCGTCTCCGACGGCGGCGATGACGAGAGCGTCATCCCTGTCGTGCAGAGCCTGAAGCCCATCGTCTCCGTGGACAGGGTGGCGGTGAAGCACAGCCAGTCCGTCGAGGAGACATACATGGTGCTCGGCCGCTACCTCAGGATGCTTGTCTTCGACCCATATTACTCGAAGTGGAGTCTCGGAGTCCCAGGGCTCATCCTCATCCTCGCCGGCATCCTCACGGTCTTCGGCAAGGTGCTTGACGCCGAGCTCGCCGCGCTCTTGATCCTCGGAGGTGCCTTCTTCATCAGGGGGTTCAACGTCGACAGGACCGTAGCCGGTCTCCTGCACAGGGGGCCCACAGGATACATACGGTTCTTCTCCATGGTGACCAGCGTGCTCGTGGTCGTAGCCGGGATATTCACCGGATACAGCGACATGATAATGACGCCCGCGGCTAACGCGGTGGCTGCCGACCCGTCTCAGCTTTTCATATTCGGCGGGAGGCTCGTGGGCTACCTCATCAGCGGGAGCCTGAACCTCGTCTGGGCGGGCGTGGCCATCTATGCCACCGGCGCGCTGCTCTCCCACCTCGCGCGCGACAGCGTCCGCTGGAGGCGCGACGTCTTCCTGCTGGTGATGCTGGGGCTCTTCTATCTCCCCGTCAACACCTTCTCGGAGTTCCTCATCAGCGGGACCGCGGAGTCGACTCTCCTCCTGATATCGTACATCCTGCTTGGGCTCGCGGCGACCTTCGTCCTGACGACCGCCCTCTACCCAAGGCTGAGGACCAAGGGATTCACAGACAGGGACTAGCCGATGCTCGACTCGGTTCTCCGGACGGTCGGAGCGTACAGGCTGTATGAAGGGAGGCTCAAGGCTCAGGTGGAGGCCGAGCCGATCCCCTCACACATAGGCATCATACTCGACGGGAACAGGCGCTGGGCGGCCAGCCAGGGGCTCACCAACGGGCTGGGCCACAAGGAAGGCGCGAACAGGGCCGAGGAGCTGCTGGACTGGTGCCACGAGCTCGGCATAAGGACCGTGACCCTCTATGTGCTCTCGACTGAGAACCTGGAGAGGGAGATAGACGAGCTCAAGGGGCTCTTCGAGCTGATCGAGGCCAGGCTGAACGGCCTCCTGTCCGACGAGAGGATAGTGAGGTACAAGGTGAAGGTGAGGGCGATAGGGCACCTCGACCTCCTCCCTCAGTCCATCCGCGACCTCCTCTCGGCCATCGAAGCCAAGACGGCCCAGTTCGACACGCACTTCCTCAACATAGCCGTCGCATACGGCGGGAGGGCGGAGATCACTGACGTCATGAGGGCGGTCGCCCGGGAGGTGAAGGCCGGGGCGCTGGACCCCGAGGAGATCACCGAGGAGACGATCGGCAGGAGGCTCTACACGTCGTTCCTGCCGAACCAGGAGCCGGAGCTGATCATAAGGACGTCCGGCGAGGAGAGGATGAGCGGATTCCTCCTATGGCAGGGGGCGTACTCGGAGCTCGTGTTCATGGACGTGTTCTGGCCGGCCTTCCGGAAGATAGACCTGATGAGGGCGATAAGGACGTACCAGAGAAGGACGCGCAGATACGGAAAGTAGCAACAACGATTATAACAGCAGAGGAGGACGGGTCAAAAGGATTGAAGATAGTCCTCGGCACGCTGAAGGACAAGGGCGAAGAGCTCGTAGGGTTCCTGGAGCCGAGGGTGGGGACCAAGCCGTCGCTGTCGAGCGGCGAGATAGACGTCGAAGACGAGGCGGTGAGGAAGGGGGTCAAGCCGAGGCACGTCAAGACGTACATCAAGAGGTTCCTTTACATGAACGGCCTCAAGAAGAACTACAGGATCTTCGTCGCGGGGACGGAGCTCACGGTCCAGGAGATAGAGGTAGGCGAGAAGGAGGAGAAGGAGAAAGAGAAGGAGGAGAAGAAGCGGGAAGAGAAGGAGGAGGCCGAGCAGCGCGAAGTCGAAGCCGAGAAGGAGAAGGAGAAGAAGCGCGAAGAGAGGAAGAAGGAAGCCGAAGCCGCCTCCGAGGAGGCCGAACCCAAGAAGGAGGAGCCTAAGGCGAAGAAGCCCCGCGCCAAGAAGAAGAAGGGAGAGAAGAAGGACGACGAAGACGCAGGCAAGGAAGACGAAGCGTCGGGCAAGGACGCCGAAGCTAGCGGCGACGCGCCCTAGGCCTCGAGCTCTCGCGAAGAAGGACCCTCAGGTAGTTCCTCGCCTCTCTCAGGTCCCTCAGAGACCCGATGTAGTCCCCTGCGGCGAAGCTCTGGGAGCCCCTCCTCAGGTGCTTCAGTGAGAACTGCAGTGCCTGCCTCTCGTCGGGGACCTTGTACCTCTTCGGACTGATGAACCGGCCAGGGTTCTCTTCGTCGATCTCGACCCTGACGAAGACGATGCTCTTCTCGAGGTCGACGTAGGACACCCATATCGAGTGCATCTGGTCGCGCGTCGGGTCCCCTGAGATCGAAGCGATCAGCGATGACAGCCTGGCCTCCGCGTCGGCAAGGTCAGCCTTCGTCTCCACGCGCCAGTCTTGGTCTCGGCCTCTTGGACCGCCCGGGCACGAGGGGTTCGGGCTCAAAGGCCCGCCAAGGCCTTTCAACCTTATAACTGACACGAAGCGGGCGCCCCTCGTTGCCGAGGAAGGAAGAGCAGAGGATCGGAGGCGCGTGCTACGTCGGCCTCGAGTCGCTCGTGGAGCTCGGCAGGCTCTCCTGCTTCCTTGAAAGGGCGCCGTTCCCGCTCTTCGCCTTCAAGCAAGGGCGCTCGGTGAGGATTGCGGCCCAGGCAGACCTCTTCATGGGGACGCCCGTGTTCTACTATTCTGACAGTTCGGTTGCGGACGAGTTCCTGGCCTACAGGATAGCCGGGGAGGCCGAGGAGGTGCACCTCGTCCCGACCGCGAGCAACGCGTCCTACCTCTACGCCCCGGTCATCAGGGTGCAGAAGATGCCCGGCCCTCTCGAGGAGAAGGAGGAGTTCCCTGACAAGTTCATGTCGGTCGAGGTGGAGAACGTGCCCAGCCTCGTGAAGGTCGGCGCATACAAGACGCTGTTCGAAGAGCCGCCCCTGCCGCTGTTCGCGTTCAAGGACGGTTCCTCGTCGGTGGTGGGCACTTTCGCCAGGATAGACGACTACGAGGAGGCCTCGATCTTCTTCTATGCGAGGATAAAGGAGCCGCCGACCGGCTTCGTGAAGTACTCCTATGACAGGGTGTCCGAGGCGGCCTTCGTGAACAGG